>CAMCFM010000080.1 GCA_945874095.1 Candidatus Kuenenia stuttgartensis | reverse complement strand
GTGACCGGTTGGTCGAACGGCAGAGGAATTCCAGTCTTTTGGGAAGCGGCGAACTGGCTGACCATCGCACGTCTTTCCGGACTCACCGTGTCGAGCTTGACAGGCGAACCGCCCTTGAGTTGACTTGATCGTGGAATTCTTGTCGGATCCACTCCATCCGCAACGGTTGGAGTCGAGATAGAGAGAGACGAACCGGCATCCGGGTTAGCGGCCTTGGGCACTCGTTGACCGGATTGAGTGACCAATGCCGGACTATGTCCCGGATGAAGGTTCACTTCTATAGGCGACACTGGCCCGGAATTTGGCCCGGAATTTCTCGCAGAATTTCCACCAGGGGCTGGCTGAAGCCTCGGCATCGGGATCTTTGGCGTGTTACTGCCCGGAAAATCCTTGGTGCTGTTAGGGTCAGCAGGTACCGATGGATTCGGGCCAATCTCGTTCGGTGTATTTGTGTTACGAGGATTTATACCTCGGTAAGCACGAATCTCATCACGAGTTTGGCTTTCCGTCTGGGGATCGTTCGGAACGCGTGGCTCTGGACGGGTATCCGGCACCCGTGGCGATTGCATGATCATCTCACCGGAATCAGGGGAATTCGGCGACGCCTTATCCATGGTCCAGCGATCAAGCATCTCCAGGTAGCCCGTGCCTTCGATGGGTGAAAGCAACCGGGTTCGAGGTGCCTGGGGGACCGGTGAGAGAGCCTCGGCGGCCACATCGTCAGGCGGGGCGGCTGGATGGTCCGGGTCGAATGGATCTGCAAACCGTGACATGGCCGGCGGTTCGATCGAGAACATATCGATCCGGTATCGCGGGTCACGGCTTTTTTCAAAGACAGCCTCGGTGGCGTCCTGATTGGCCCATTGACGGAAGAATTCGCGAGTACAGCCCGACGACCCTATCGACGCGATCGAAAACGCGGCAAGTGGTACAGCACGGGCGATTCGTCGCCTTAACGAACGTTTGATCATGACCCTGAACCTCGATCCGCACCCGAGCCGGTTACTGGGGGGCGGTATGGCTGAGGAGAGTATTCGGAAAAACACCTGGACGTTGTAGAACAGCTCGCAACCCGATGACGACCAACCTGCCTTGAATGCTATGCACACTCAAAACGCACCGTCATTGCGACACACTCTGTAACGCGATTGATGGTTGTATCGGTTAGTCGGGTCGATCCGGTTGAATGATTTCTTCAGCGATCTTATTCACCCCAGATTTCCAAAAGCTCTACAGTTCGATTCGAGGCCGTGTCGATTGAGAGATTAAATCGTTATTGGCAAGACGTAACGATTCAGTGCGCTTTCGATAAAGCAAGCAGAATCAGGAAGTCGTGCCGATCATCAAAGTAGGATCTACCAGTGCGGTATTCCTGCCGCTGGGGAAAAATGACCAAATTCTGGTGATTACCCCATGGCACAGGAGAATGGAGTCTCCCGATGCGTAAGAATCAAGTTTCCGAGCAAATTCGTTCCACCAATCGCCGTAACATTCGTCCCATGGCCGAGGCTATGGAAAGACGCGAATTGATGGCCATCGACTTGTTTTATTCAAGCACAGCCACAACGAATTACCCGGGCGTTCAAGTCTCGGAAACCGTCGGTGTAAACTCCAGCCTCGCAGAGAGCGTGGCCCTGGTCGGCGATGTCAATGGCGACGGTTATCAGGACTTCCTGTTTGGAAACCCTGTGTCAAATTACGCCACATTAATTTTCGGTTCGAATCCAACGGACTATCTAAGCCTCTCCAACGCGGATCGCGCCACCACTATTCAGCAACTCAGCTCCACATCGGGCACAGTCAGGGGCATCAAATTCACTGCCCAGAACCAAGGCACTTCTGCCTTCGGTAGTGCTGTCGCCGCTGCTGGAGATGTGAATGGAGACGGTCTGGCCGACTTCCTGATCGGTGCCCCAAATGCTCTCGACAGCATCAACACGCCCGGCACGAATGGGACAGGCAAAGCCTATCTCATTTTCGGTTCGTCGACGATGACCGCTGCGTCTTCCACAGTGGATATGTCGCTGGCATCCGTGAATAACATTAGGGTTGTGACCCTCCAGAACTCCCTGCAAAACAGCCGTACCGGCTCGTCAGTGGCTTCCGCAGGGAATGTATTCCAAGAAACCAGGCCAGCTGTTACGATCGGAGCCAGAACAGCCACGCTTGGCAGTTATGCCGCCAACGGAGCTGCTTATGTTGTTCCAAACTCTGTATTAAACAGTGGCGCAACGACCATTGACCTCTCTACGATTGGCCAAACCAACGGCCTTTCGGGGATCGTTCTGGTCGGGACCAATTCCAACGGCCAGACCGGTGGGAGCGTGGGTGTCACAGACTTTGACAACGATGGGATCAGCGATATCATCGTGGGTTCCTATGGCTCATCCTCGGCAAGTCTTGTCTATGGTTCATCAAGCCTCCTGACTAAGAATCTTGCCTTGAACACGACATCCACCACCAGAGGGATTCTGCTCAATCGGGTGGCAAGCACGAGTGCATCCACAACCATTCCTGGAATCAATTTCGCAGGGAGCTTTGACGAAACCGGATACTCCGTCAGCTTCGGTGGAGACTTCAATGGTGACACTTACTATGACCTTCTGATCGGTTCGCCCACTTACGGCGGATCGAACGGAATTCCGACTAATTCGGGCCGGGCAACCATATTCTATGGTACCAAGGGAGCCAGCAACAGGTTTGTTGGAAGCGTTTCGCTCGACAACATTCCAACCACGATCGGGGCCGCCCAATTTATCGGTGAAGCCACAAACTCTTACACCGGAAACTCAGTCTCAGCAACAGGTTATGTCAACACAGACAAATACTCTGAGATTTTGATCGGTGCGCCTGGCTATGGCAGCGATGTTGGCCGAGCTTACCTGATCCCTGGTAACCCAGGACTTTACGGCACCCTCAGCCTGCTCAATTCGGAAACCAATCCGTATATCGAAGCTGAAATCCTGACCACCACAGGCTCTAACGGCCGTAAGGTTGGAAACGGCGTGAGTGGCCTTTACAAAGCCCAAACCGCTGGTTCAAAAACGGTCGACTCTGACAATCTTGCCGATATCGTGATCGGTGGACCCGGCGGTAATCTTGGTGGAATTGGTTACCTTGTCGAAGGTGCCAGCATTCCATTGGTAACGCCGATCAGCAACGTGATTATCACCAGCATCGGTGTGGATGCCCTACCAAGCACGCCTCAACCGTTTCGGGTCAGTGCCACCACACCGGCCACCATGTCGATTTATGTGCTATCCGTGGCTAACTCACCCGCCGGGGGATCGTTTGCTCCTCTGACCGACATTGTTGCCAGTTCCATTGTGGTCAACGGTGTCGCTTATAGCGGAGCAAGCGTGATTGCAACTTCCCCAGCCGACCTCAACGGTGACGGAATACCTGATGCAATCGTTCAGATCACGCCTCGTTCCAACCTCAAGCTTTCAAACGGTTCAGGCACTCTGACCATCAGCGGCCTGACAACCAATAACAGTCGCTGGCAGGGTTCAGCTTCAATCTTTGTGGTCGGTGGAACCAACCCGACACCTGGACCAAATCCAGTTGCTGGTGGAGTGGCTTACGCTCAGGATTACAACCAGAAGTACAACCCACCAGTCAACGGCGAAGCCTCTGTGCCAACGGCCCGAGCTCTCTCGAGACTCTTCTGGAAGCCACTTTCCTACAACGCCGCTTATGGCCAGTACCTGCCTAACAAGTACTTCCAAATGCGTCAGGGAATCGCCTTCGGCACTGCCAACCCAGCCAACGTTCAAGCGGTGATCAACCAGCGCCGAAACCTGAACAACCGCGTGAATCCGATCAACGGACACAAATCCGTGTTCATGCGAGGCCGGACATACGCAGGCATGAAACTGAAGTCAACCTCACCAACCATCCCACCACTGGGCTGATCCTGAGGCTGAATAAAGGTTGAATTTCAACAACAGCGTGGTCTTCTCAAATCGGGAAGATCACGCTGGTTTTTTTATTTTTGAACTGCCCCATAACGTAATGCGCCTTACGACAAATCAAAATCTCCAACTGACAGAACGGAAAATGTCGGCTGATCATCGAAATTTCCTTCCCAGGCTCTTAAACGTCGCCTGATATCTTCAGCGATCCGCTTCAAAACGTCCGGCTGATCCAGCTCCGCCGGCTCGATCATCAAAATTCGCCCTGATGGCTCGATCAAAACGTGCCGCACCCGCGATGCTGACCCCCACGTAGCCCAGGTCCGTTTCGTCGCCAGCCCCACCTCGTATGGGATCAATGCCGGCGCGGGAACCTCCGCTTTCCAATCCTCAGCCTGCAATTTATCCGAAACAATCAAAACCCTCCTCCAACGATCCAGATCCGCCATGCCGGCCCAGACCTTCTCCACCCGCTCCATCTCCTGTTCAAGCCTCTGTTTTTCGGCAAGATCGGCAGGAGCAATCACCATCCACACAAACCAGCCCCGAGGCGTCATCCCCATCAATGGCTCGCCCGTCTCTGCATCCACACACCAGAGGCCCGGCGAGGGCTGCCCCACCTCCACGATTTTCTCGTCCTTGTGGTCAGCCGATTTCTCTGGCCAAAAACTCCAAATCGAAATGATCACAGCCAGCCCAAGCATCACAATCGACGGCCAATCCCAAACCATTCCGTGGAGGGTCAGTTCCGCCCCTTCCTCCACTTCAGCCAGATCTAGCCCCTGATTTGTTTTGCTCATCTTCGTTATGATAACCAAAAACCAGAACCGGCGCGACGCTCCTTCCCCCCAATCTTCTGAAATTCAGGTCATCACTCCAAAAAAAGAGAGAACGAATCACCATGACACCAGCCAATCGCCGCAACTTCCTCTCAGCCTGCCTGGCACCAGCCCTGGCCCCCCTGGGTTTTGCATACGCTCAGGAGCCATCCACAAAGCACCTGCCCATCGACCAGCTCAAAAAACTTGCTGATTCTCATAAAGGCAAAGTCGCCATCAGCCTGAAGCATTTGACCACCGGTGAAAACTGGTCCCTGAACGCCGACGCGCCGATGCCCACCGCCAGCCTGATCAAGTTCCCGGTCATGATCGAGGCTTATCGCCAGGCAAACGAGAAAAAAGTTTCGCTGGATCAGATGATCACCCTCAAAAAAGAAGACAAAGTCCCAGGCGCTGGAATTCTGACTTACGACTTTACCCCTGGCTCCACACTTGCCCTTCGTGACGCCATTCGGCTGATGATCAAATTCTCTGACAACACCGCTACAAATCTGGTCGTGGACGTGATCGGCCTCGACTCGACCGCCAAAACCATGATCGCCATGGGATACCCAAACACCCAGCTCCATTCCAAGGTTTATAAGCGCGAAACCTCGATCGCCCTGGAACGGTCCAAGCAATTTGGCCTTGGTTCCACCACTGCCAATGAAATGATTCGTCTGCTTGAGGCTTTAAAAGCCGGCAAATTGGTTAGCCCTGAAGCATCCAAAGAAATGATTGCACATATGCTGACCTGCGACGACAACGAGAAATTCCCCAAGTTCCTGCCCTATGGAACCAAAATCGCATTTAAAACCGGCAGTGTCGATGCCTCACGCACCGCCGCCGGAATTATTGAAACCGCTTCAGGCCCAGTCGCTCTCTGCGTTCTGACCACCGACAACGAAGATAAAAGCTGGATCCCTGATAATGCAGGCAATCTGGTATGCGCCCACGCCGCCAAAATTGTATTTGATCACTACAACGTCAAACCCAAAAAGTCATGAATTCAAAATGGGCCCCATCAAGCCAGAATTAGCGTTGCCTGCATTTCAGGAACTCTCTCACATGGGAGTTCCTGCATGGGCCACGGCCATCAAAACATGTCTCGATAAAACTGCTGCCGATCCTGCCAGCCGATATGCCCAACTGGCGACTGTGGATACGCTTGGGAAACCACACCTGCGGAACCTTGTGATTCGAGGCTGCCTCGGCGAGCTGAAAATCGCCCCCACCAGCCCAAATGCAATCGACTTCTGGATGGTCACCGATCAACGAAGCTCAAAATTCCACGAGTTGATTTCTCAGCCTGAAGTGGAAGTATGCTGGTATTTTGCAGAGCCTCGCGAGCAGTTCCGTCTGACCGGAATGGTCACCATGGACATGGTCAGTGATAGCCCGACACGACTCAAAGCCTGGCAATCGATTTCAACTCAGGCCAAAGTCGGTTTCTACTGGCCAAAACCGCTCGAAAAACGTGACCCTTTCAACGAAAAATCATTTCAGGTCGGTCAGGATGAAATGGAATCGGCCAACCCACCTGATTCGTTCGTCGTTCTGGCTCTTCACGTGACCAAAGTGGATCACCTGATTCTCAGAGGCGACCCCCAGAACCGCTATATCCACAGTTTCCATCCTGTTCATGGTTGGAATCAAATGGAAGTCAATCCGTGAAAAAATAAACCAAGATGACAACGAACGTCCATCACTTTGGCTTGGCGGGTGGGGTTGCCAGAATGGTCAGCCAGAAATGATCAAGCCCCATTTTTGAGCCTTTGATTCCGTTGAATCGCACCGGGATCGACTTCCCATCCGAGCCTGTGGCCACGATTTGAACTGGCCCTGACCATTCACCAATCGCTTTGATCTGATCGGCTGTCAGTGTCATTGGAACTGTGATCGTATTCTGTCCAGCCGCAGGATTCCCGCGTCGTCGCCGCCCTCCGCCTTTTTTAGAGGCCTCCGGCGGTGCGGCAGCAGTCGGCTCGGTCGGCTTCACTTCCGGAAAACCCTTCGGAAGTCCTTTGACCTGAATTTTAACAGGCGATTCCAAATCAGCTCTTTTATCATAATTTACAGCCATTTCCGCCTTCTCACCAGCCTTGATAACAAGGTTGGTCAACGCCACACTCATTTCCGGGCTCAAACCCTCGCGAGTGACTTCCATCCCATAAAAATAGCGAAGTCCGCCACGTCGATGCAGGTCGGTAATCTCTACGGAATAATTGCCGTCCGCTGCCACAGCCCAGGCTTGATCCACGTCGCGACTATTATCCGTCGAGTCGTCCTGCTCCAGAACAACCTGGCCCTTGTCATCAAGGATCGTCAAAACCGGATCCAGCAGAGACTCCCATGTTTTTGAGAAAACACGGAAAAGAATATTCTCGCCCTTTTTCGCCATGATCGAAAACCGCTTGCGATCGCCTGGATTTGCAATCGTTCCACCCACCATCAGAGGAGTCGTCAGTTTTAAATTCGCATTTGGAGCATCTGCATCCAGTGTCGGAAACTGTGATTGAGGCACGATCTGCGGCTCTCCACCTTCGATCGTCAAAAGTCCTAGAGCGGAAGATGATGAAAAGTTTGCAATTCCAATCTTTACCGGATCATTTAAATTGAATCCTTTTGGGGCAAGGATCTGATCAGGCTTTTGAAATGCGAATGTTGAAAGGTGATCGACAGCAGGCCCATTTGATAATGCCAACCGATAAATGTGTGACAATCCACCCGAAAAACTGATTGTCGAATTTGGCTCGAATGGAAATGCAAAAACCCTGACCACGACGTCCATAGATTCTCTAGCCGTCCAGGTCAGTTCCGGATCCACTCCCCGAGAATCATCATTGTGTGCCAGTACAAAGCCCTTTAAATCGACGATCTGAAGAGTGGAATCCATCGGCGATCCAAGCGTCCTGTTCGCTTCCAATCGAACCAGTAATGTGGAACCCTTTGGAATGTGGACCCGAAATCCATCCACATCGCCACTCTTTCCCAACCGCCCGTGCACCTGTGCGGAACTGCCTTTGAAATGCAAATTGATCCGGGTCGCCTCGTCAGTTGCATTATTCGGCTCATTCTCCATAAAGTGAGGCAGATCATCCACCCATAATGCAATCGGATTGGTTGCCCCCTCTTTGTTATAAAGCCTGATCACATGCCAGCCAAGTCGACACGCAGGCTTCGCTGAAACCTGAAAAACGCCTGACTTCCCTGAATTTATCAGCTCCAGCTGAGGATCGTCCACCCAGATTTTAGGATCTGTCCCGACTTCACCCTCAGCGGTCACCACAACTGGAGCGACACCCCGAGTGATTGCTGAAGGATAAAAATGGGTCGTCTTTGGAGCGGCCATGGTCATGGCAGCACCAATCAGAAACGTTGCAGCGGATATCATTGCAATTTCAACCCATCAGCTCTTTAATTGGGGTCGGATCGCTCACAAGGTGCGTTGGACGACCTTGGGGCGTATAGAGAATGTGGTTCGGATCCACTCCCAGCTTGTTATAAATGGTCGATGCAAAATTTTCAGGAGAAAGCACCCGCTCCACCGCAGAATATCCTTTGGGATCCGTCGCACCCACCACCTGCCCACCTGGAGTCCCACAGCCTGCAAACATCACCGACATCGCACTCGACCAGTGGTCGCGCCCACCATCCTTATTGATCTGAGGAGTCCGCCCAAACTCGCCTAAAACGAGAACCAGTGTTGTGTCTAAAAGGCCCCTCTCATCGAGATCCTGAATCAAGGTGGACACCGTCTGATCAAAACCTGGTAGGCGCTTCTTCAAGGCAGGAAACAGATTCGTGTGGTGATCCCAACCGCCCTCGTTCAACGTGATAAACGGTACACCGGCCTCGACCAGACGCCGTGCCAGCAAGGCTCTCTGCCCCAACGGGTTACGCCCGTAACGGTCTCGCACCCGATCGCTCTCACGGCTGATATCAAATGCGGCCTGAGCGCTGGCACTCGTGACAAGATCATACCCCTGCTGCACATACGAATCCTGAGAAACCACTGGATCACCAGCGGCCGGATCATTGAACCGGGCCATGGTGTCCAGATCGGCCCGCAGGGAACGACGGCTGCTGAACCGGCCCTCGCTCAGACCGGTGGGCAAAGCCACGTCGCGAACGCGAAAATTCTGCTTGCTCGGATCATCACCCACCACAAAAGGCGCGTATTTCGCACCCAGAAAATTCGGCCCGCCCGAGCGGCTCATGGACGGCATCGAGAAATAGCCCGGCAGTGCACCAAGCTCTTCCTTCCGCATGTAAGAGACGGTGGAGCCAAGACTTGGATGAAAGCTCACAAACGCCCCACAGCCCACGGGAATCCGGGTCGGGGCACCGGTCATCATATAGTGATTACCTGCCCCGTGATTGCCTTGATTGTGGCAGATGGAGCGGACGATGGCCAGCTTGTTGGCAATCGAGGCCAGCTTCGGCAGTTCCTGACTGTAATGGATACCGGGAACGCTGGTCTGAATCGGGTTGAATTCCCCTCGGATCTCTTTGGGAGCGTTCGGTTTGGGGTCGAATGTCTCGTAGTGGGTCGGGCCTCCATCGAGCCAGATCAGGATGCACGAAGTGGGCTGGGCAGCCATCATCCTCGGCTTGGCGATACTGGTGGGAATGGTCTTGGCGGATTCCGACGCAAGTCCTCTCAATCGAAGGAGGTCCGCAAATCCCAATCCCGTAGCGGCAGAGAGACCGAGCTTGAGGCAATCACGGCGTCCGATGCGTTCGCAATTATAGTGAATGGACATGAGACTCGATTCCTCCGGAAGGTCAGAAGATGGGACGGGAGTTCCAGAATGATTAGTTCTTGAAGACGAATTCCGCTGTGTTCAGAAGTGCCCAGAGCAGATCCTCTACAGCGATCCTGCGTGGCCTGGCACCGGCCTTACGTGTTTCGGGGTCCGCAAAGAGTTTCAGAGCAACTGCCTGCTCGGCAGCACTCGGCTTGCGTGTAAAGCACGTCAGGTAAAGCTCTTCAATGATCTTTTCAGGCGTTAGATCCGACTTCGACAAAGTGGCCACAGCCCCTTGATCGCTCTGAATTTTATCCTGAAGGTTCGGAGCGTTCATCAGGTGAAGGGCTTGTGTCACAGTGCCTTCACCGAGTCGCTCACACGGTGGATCCTGATTCGGGTCAGGTCGACCAAATGTATCGAGAAAAACGTTCGGAGTCCGGAAAGTCCACAAAGCCGCAGCCCTCGTTCCAGGCGCAGCTCCATTGAAACTTTCAGGAACTCCCGTAACGTCGCAAACCACGTCGAGCAGGGTTTCAGCTCTGAGACGGGTCCGGTAGTGACGCGAGAAAAGCCGTGTATCGCCGATATTTCTTGGTTCAGGCTGGCTCGACAGACCGTAGACATAGCTCGTCATGATCCGCCTCATCAAATGCTTCAAATTGTGGCCTGTGGAACGGAAATCCTTGGCCAGCCAGATCATCAGCTCCGGGTTCGAGGCAGGATTTGTCGCACGGATGTCGTCCACCGGCTCGACAATTCCCCGGCCCATCAAATCGGCCCAGACCCGATTGGCAATCACTTGCCCAAAATATGGGTTTTCTGGAGCCGTCACCCACTTGGCCAGCGATTCTCGCAAATCCCTGTCTGAAGATGGCTTAGGAGCCGTAGACGATGAATTGACCGGCGATGCATTGGCCCATTGGAATAGAGGCTTGGCCTCAACAGTCACTCCCGTTCGCGGATGCTCCACCCGCCCCGACTTCCCAGGAAAGACCACTTCCTCGCTCCCGGAAATTGGTGGAGAAAGTCCTGTCCCCTTACGCCCGATCTTTGCAAAGTGGGCTGCCAGACCGTAAAAATCTTCCTGAGACCAGACCTCAAACGGGTGGTGGTGGCACTTGGCACAGTCCAGACGGATCCCCAAAAACAGTTGGCTCACCACCGGAGTGATCTCCTCCGGCTCGCGGCGATCTCGAAAAAATGTCGCTGGAGAGACGTCAAAGGTCGAGCCAGATGCGGTCAAAATGTCGTTCACAAACGCATCATAAGGACGGTTCTGGCGAAACTGATCGCGAATCCAGGCATCGAGGTTGATCACCGCCTTAATCCCAACTCGATAAGGATTTGGACGTAATAGATCAATCCACTTCATGGCCCAGTGGTCGGCATATTCCGGCCGATCCAGCAAGGTGTCCACCAGATTTTCGCGTTTTTCGGTACAGGTGTCTGCCAAAAACAGTCGTGCTTCCTCAGAGGTCGGCAATCGGCCAATCACATCCAGGTATGCCCGGCGCATAAATGTCGAGTCGTCCGCTGGGCCTGAAACCGTGATCCCGAGCTTTTGCAGACGCCCATAAACCAGGTCATCCACCTCGTTATAACGCGGCAGTTTGCGATAATAGTCGTCCGTAACCTTGCCAGGTAGTGGGATGGTGACTTCGCACGATGCGAAAATATTATCAAATCGTGCCGAAACCGCCACTTCGCTCGGCAATGGACCAGCCGTAGCCAGCCCGTCCGAATCCACCCCGACGATCACCGAATCGCTCGATGAAAATGCGGCCAGGTGCGTCACATCCTTTACGGATTTGTCGCTGTAAGTCGCGAGAACTCGTAACTGACTTGAAGCCTTGGGCTTAAGTGTCAACTGACGAGGCTCGATCGCGACTGAAACCGGCTTTGGAGCATCGGCCGCCGCATGAGGCAAACCGGCACGGATCCAGCTCAGAATTGTGGCATAGTACGGGCTTGAAGGGTCGAGCCGCTTGCCTCCACCGTGGGGCAGTGCGGCCGTGGCCTTCATGAGCAAAAGACTGTTTTCAGCAGATGCCAGAAAGACCCGACGGCCGCGATTTTCAGTCGCCACGGCGTTGTAATCAAAGTCTGTATCAAATCCGAAAAGTGAAAGCTGGAACCCGTTCTGACCACGCTGTTTGCCATGGCATGGGCCACTGTTGCAACCAAGTCGGGTCAGGATCGGCTGAACGTCGGTCTCAAAGGTAGACTCGACAGGCTTGCTCACGCCCGTCACCTGAACATCGTAAACCTTGACCAGTGAACCGTTTTTGACTGTAACTTCTGTCTTTCCATCCACCAGACCAACCACTCCGCCGCGGTCGTCAATGCGAACGATGTCTGGGTTTGCGACCAAATACTGGGCCTTGCGAGTCGCATCCAAATCATAGGTCCGGCCCGAATCGTTATCGACAACCTTCTCTGACAAAAGAA
>CAMCFM010000079.1 GCA_945874095.1 Candidatus Kuenenia stuttgartensis | reverse complement strand
GACTTTTTTCAGAGTCTTGCAAAGACACTGTCCGAGGGCTTGAGCTGGCCCATTCAAATCGTTAGGCCTTATTCCAGACTTTCGAAAACGGATGTTTTGGAGTTGGGTCGAAATCTGCCGCTAGAGCACACATTTAGCTGTCTAAATCCTATTGAGGGGCATCACTGTGGCGCCTGCAATAAATGTGCAGAACGTCATAAAGGCTTTCGTGATATGGGTATCAATGATAAGACAGTCTATTCCCGGCCGTTCTGGAACGTAACCGCTTGAACCTGAGGCATCGATGAGTGATACAATTCCTATGTCCGTTTCTGACACATCCAACCATCAGGGTCGATTGGCCATGTATCAAGTTGCTCGCGAGCTCGAATTCTGTTACGGCCACAGGCTTCTGAACTATCCTGGCAAATGTCGTCACCTGCATGGTCATAACGGTAAAGCCATTATCACTTTACAGGCAGAGTCGCTCGATGAGCGGGGGATGCTTGTAGATTTTGGCGATATTAAGCAGAAGGTGCAACGCTGGGTGGATGAGAATCTTGACCACAACATGATTCTTTGCAAGGACGACCCCATCGTGCCGGTCCTTGAAGCGCATGGCGAACGATATTTTTTGATGGATTCGAACCCGACTGCAGAGAATATCGCCCGATTGATTTTTGAGCGAGCCTTGTCCGAAGGTCTTCCTGTTGCGAAAGTTCAGCTCTGGGAGACTGCGAATTGTCATGCCTCTTATGAAATCTCGGCTGGGCATGCCACTGCCGATGGCCTGACTCGCACCTGGCGCGAGCCAAACTGGCGAGAGGTTCACGACGACACGGTGATCTGAAAGTTTTCCGTGAGGTTTTAACTGGCTGTAACATGCTTGATGGAAGTATGTTGCAGTTTGTTTGCAGGTTTTTGAAACTCTTGATTCACACAGTTTGTGTCACAAGCTCAGATCAACTTCCTAGGTTCGGCTTGACGTCATGTCGAACTTTAGGGATATTTCGAAATTGTTGGGATTTCAAGATTCAGGATGAATCAATCGAAGTTCCTTCAGACTTCTCAATGAAAGAGAAGGGCTGGTCAAGGATGACTGGCTAGAGGCACAGTGGAGAATTCAGGGCGTCCATTTTCGCCTTGATGAATCCGCGATTCTCAGAGGACACGGACGTCATGCCATCATCGAAATTACGCAGCTTAATCGTTGGTTGTGGCCTGTGGGTTTGTGTCAGTACATCACTCGCTGAGTCGCCAAAAACGTCACAGGTTCTTGCACAGTCGAAAGATCTGGTTGCTAATGGTGCGATGGATCGAGCCATTAGCCTGATGGAATCCGCCCTCGAGGAAACTCCTGACGTGGATTATCCCGCCATGGTGGAACAGCTTCGCAAGTTTTATGTGATCGCCGCCACTCAGGCCAAACAGTCAGGCCGATACGACCTGGCCGACCAGTATACGAATAATCTCAAAGTGATGGACTCCGCAAACGAGTCCCATCAGACCTCTGGACCAGCTCCTGATACCGATTCTGCCGCGACTCCTGAAGTAAAAATTCCGAAGGCTGTTGCTCGTCATAGGCAGGATGAGATGAACTCGCCGTCTGTCACAAAGCTTGCGCCAATTTCTGATCGCCCGTCAGGCTCCACAAATACAGCCAGTGCTCCGTCGAATACCAAAGTTCAGCAATTCGACCTTGCGGAAGCCGACACGGATTTCAGGGCCAAGAAATACGTTGAGGCCTGCCGCATTTATCAGCAATTGATGGATAACAATACTTTGCCAGAGTCCCGTCGTGGACATCTGGCCTATTGTCGTTCAGCAGCTTTGGTGGAACGGATCAATAAGCGACCAACCGATGCTGGGGAATGGTCGTCGATCCAGGCTGAGCTTGTTGCGATCCAAAAAATCCAGCCTGATTTCTGGTTCGCAGAATATCTCACGGATTTGGTCAAAGAGCGTCAGAACCGTCAAGTGGCTGGCGGTTCGACCGGTGGTCATCCAACGGCTCAGTTGGCCAGCAATGATGGATCAGCCGGTGTGATCAGCCGTGCTGCCAATCAAATCCGGTCCATCAATCCACTCCGAAAATCGGCCCGATAAATCCCGGCCTGATTGTTTTAAACCTTGACTTCAGAAGAGATTCGGCTGACATCAATCAGTGGCGAGCCTGTGTTAAAATCGTTCAGGGGCTTGCCAGTTGTCAGGTTGAAAGCCTGGGCCAGACGTTTGAGGAATGGGCCACGCGGCTTCACTGGTTCGCCTGCGGCCGTTGTCGCTGTCGGGTCGAAAAATGCACTTAGAATCAAATGATCCATCGCCCTTGTGACGGCCACATAAAACAGATTGTCGTCCTCTTTTTCCTCGACCACTTTTGTTGCCAATTTGCCTGTCAACCAGGCAGGATGATCATCCGGTTCCGCCTCGTCCGTATCTGAAGTTCGTGAACGTGTGATCAGTCCTTGCTCTGGATGGATCATAAAAGGCCCTGTCCGATTATTCCCGGCCGATTGAAGACCGGGCATCACCACGACTGGAAATTCAAGGCCTTTGGCCGAGTGGATCGTGAGAAATCGGATCTTATCCTTGGGGGCGTCCACCACAGCTTCTTCCGCTTTGGCGAAATGGGTTAGATCAGCAAGCCATTGACGGATCATCGAAGGCCAGCCAAAGTCAGGGTCGTGGTCGAATGTTCTGGATTCGTCCACCAGTTTTTCCAGATTCGCACAGGCCTGTTCAGGCTCTTCGGCAGTGGACCTCACAATCGCTTCAAATTCCGTCTCAAAAATGACGCGTTTGACAATCTCACTTGGTTCGACAGCGGCTTTCAACTCGGCCATCGCAAGGATCAAATCCTTAGCCCGCTTGAGAATCTGCTGATCCGTGACGTGAATCAGGGGTGTCTCTGCGAGGTCTGATCTCCAGAACCGGTCGGCCAATGTTGTGCCAGATTCGAGCTGGGCAACGGCGAACAGGGTTTCGTCAGAAATGTTGAACAGGGGGCCTCTCAAGGCTGCCGCCAGTCGAACATCGTCCATCCGATTTTCAATCACAGCCAGAAAATTGATCAGGTCGCGAATCTCTTGGGATTGGAAAAAAGCCCCGACAGAATCCTGATGCACTTCAAAGCCCTGGTTTCGGAGTGCCTGTTCGTAAATCCACCATTTCGAACGACTTCGAGTGATAAAAACGATGTCTTTTGAGTCTGCTTTCCAGGTCTCGCCTTTCAAATTCTTGGCACCGACCATCAACCCTTGATCAATCAGATCTCGCAGTTTTTGGGCAACAGCTTTGGCCTCAGCCCTGTGCTGTTCATGACCCACTTCATCTTCATCTTTTGACTCTTGAACGACTTGCTCATCCTTGGGCTTAGGCTTGGGCACCGTCCAAAGAAAATGCACGGCGGGTACAGAGACATTGAGGGCCTGTTTTGTGGTGAGGCCCACCATTAACCCGGGATCGTCCGCCAGATAGTTGTACATGGAATCTTTCAGAAGATTCACAAAGTCAACGATCTGCTTGCAACTCCGATAGTTACGCATCAGATTCAGCTGGCCTTCTTCAGGCATTTCGGCCCGTAATCTGAGCAAGGCATCCGGATCAGCGCCCCGGAATCGGTAAATGGCCTGCTTGACGTCGCCCACAACGAAGAGTTGACCGGTATCGAACGGATTGCCGGCGAGTGATTTGAGAATATCGGATTGAAGGCGGTCTGTATCCTGAAATTCGTCCACCAGTAGGGTGTCGAATTTTGTGAGGTATTTGCCACCAAGCGGAATCCCTCGCTGGGTGAGCTCGCTGGCCTTTTCAACCAGGTCGTCGAAGTCCACAGCACGTCGTGGGCTTTTCAAGTCGGCGTATTTCAGTTTGGTGGTCTGGGTGAGCCTGGCTAAAAGGATCGTCTCAACGGCTGCATTTTCGAGCAGTTTCGGATTGGCTTGCATCAAGCTGTAAGGTTCGCTCGTCTTGATCGTTTTCAAGATGCCCAGTTTTTCCTGTAAGTCCTTACGCTTGGGTGCATTCCCTCCCAGAAATGAAGCCGCCTGGATCAAGCCGCCAATCCGGTCTGGTTTGGCTAACATCATGGCCTCGGAAGCTTCAGCCATTTTCCCAAGCCATTTCTCAGTAAAGCCTTCTCTAGGCAGCAGAAAGATGTCGTTTAACACCTGCTCCAAGGCATTTGCAGTCTCCTTGACCGCTCGTTTCCACGACTTAAACCAATTTGAAGCAAGCGTTTCTGGCTCCATATCGGCGATCTGGCTGACACGGGTCTGGTGATTTCCCTTGCCAATCAGTTCCACCAATTGTTCGACAACGGCATCGAGCCTGTGCCTGGCTGCGTATTCGATCAGGACTGGGTCGCCACTTGAAAGACGTTCGCGAACTGCCTCTCGGGCGGCCTCCCGTTTCAGGCCGGTGGCGATTCGGTCGTCCAGCAGTCGAGCATCCGGATCAAGGTCGAGCTGCTCGGCAAACTCTCGGCAAAGCTGTTCGTATAACGAGTGATAGGTTGAGATTGTGACACCTTCCATGGCGAACGCGACGGATCGCCAATACTCGGCATCTTCTGGGCTGATTGCCAGACTGGCTTCCTCATCACATGCTTTTCGAATCCGATGCCTGAGTTCCGCAGCGGCTTTATTGGTAAATGTCAGGACACCAATTCTGCCCAGCGGAGCACGCTCAGCCGGTTCAGTCAAGGTTCCATCAGGCTCGCGTTTTCCAAGCAAATGTAAAAATCGGGCTGTGATGGTGCCTGTCTTGCCACAGCCAGCTCCGGCTGTTACGACCAGACTCACACCTTCTGTTTCAACAGCAATTCGTTGCTCAAGGTCCAATGGAAAGGCCATTGCAAAAGTCTCCTCAAATAATAGGCTTGGGACAGGCGAAACAGGATCAGGAGTTGATCTGAACCAAGGTGTTACGATCACGAAAGTTGTGGATTTCTCTGATCCGACAGACCTCACTGATGGGGCAGTTTTTTTCGCACCCGAATTCACGAGGTTTCACAGGGAAATGGCCCGCTCTGATACGCCCAACCAAGGATTGGATAAAGGGCAGGTAATCGTTTTTCAGGATGGTCAGGTTGAGTGGATCTTTGTCAAAAAGCCAGGCTCGAATCGAGCTGTATCCGCCTTTGGATCGCTTCAAATACCAGAACCCAATGTCGACCACCTCGTATGTCGAATTTCCGATACTACGCCCATGCAGCATAATCGCGTAAAGCGGGAGCTGGAGGTGCAACTTCTTCTGCATCTTCTTTTCAGGAATAGGGTTACCTGTCTTGTAGTCAAGTAGTCGGACTCTGGCCACAGGGCCGACCAGTTCGCCGTCGATCCTGTCGATTCGGCCGCCGACTCGAAAGCTCATCCCGGTTTGAGATTCTTCAAGTTCCAAAGGCTTAAGAACTTGAGTGGATCCGCCGGCGCGAATTTCGCAATGCAGAACGGTCAGGTCGTCTGAGAATTCCGTGCTGGCGTTGATCTTGCCATTGCCTCTGGCATTTGAGGAAGGGGGGCTCAGGTCTTTAGCGACCTGACTTGTGTAAGCGGCCAGTCGGTGCTCGATCCGCCGATGTTCCACTTCCCAGCGGGCCCGGCCGAATGCAGAATCTATAAGGTCAGGCGGACAAGGGTGTTTCGAATCGATCAGTCGATGAATCTTTGATTCAAACTCCGGCTCGTCCTGCAATAATTCATGAGGCTGGCGATGGACTTTGTGAAGCTCTTCCAAAATCGAGTGAATGGCCTCACCTTCAGCCATAAAATCTGTCCCCAAATCATCATCCGTATCATCTTCGCCCAGGCCGAGTACATATTTACCGAAAAATTGGAAAGGGCAGAGCGAAGCGGATTCCAGCGATGTCGGGCTGAAGGTGTAGCCGGGTCCGAATTTCTGTAGAAGCGATTCCAAAACGGCCGGGCTTTGAATTGTCCCCTGAAACGGACCTGATTCCCGCCCTTGTCGGCTCGCAGAAACTTGGAGACTTCGGCTGACCTGTTCTGATAACACCTTGTTCACGCTTGGTATAAAAGTGATGGATGGTTCTGGGCGGGCCCATTTCTGATCTCTTAGAAAACCACACGCCTCGGTGTCCACGCCTCGATGATCGCGCTGGTAGTGACTCACCCACAGGCTTTCACTGCCGGCTCCGACAACGCTCCTGAAATTGCGCCTTTCGTTGGCTTCCAGGTCCTTCAAGCTGACATCGATATTCTTTTGTAACGCCTTACGAATCTTGGCTTTGCTTGGAAATTGTCCTTCCGTCATTCCTGCAAGGACGAGGTGCTGCGCGTCATCGGTTTTTAGTTGGGAACCTGAAGTGAGCCTGACTTTCGTTTCAAGTGGCTCAGGCTTGGCCACGATTTTGAGTTCAGCCCGCATGTGGGCTTCCCGGTGAAACGAGTTCCAAAGCCATGGCGAAGCGTCGTTTGGAACTGCGGCCCCGACAGAGTTTTCAAGCGACTTCCAAAACTCCTGAATCGAATCATCATCGCAAAATGCAGGCTTGAAAAGTAGGCCTGTCAGAGATTTGAGATGTTCAACTGACTCGGCCCATGTTCTTGTTTTCAATGGCTTTGCGGTAATCTCTGCAAGCTGGTTCAAGAGGCTTGATGCGTAGAGAGTGTAGGCTGGTTCTGGTTTTTCCCTGCGCAGTTTCTGGCGTTCCTCGTGTCGGGTCAGCATGAGCTGGCGGATCGTTCCCAGGCCATTGATATTGCCCAAACGATCCACATCCTGAGCGAGTCTTTCCAGGTTGTATGTGGAATCGGCCAGTGCCAGTGAATCGCCTTGAAAATGAGGGTGCCTGAGCAGGTCGGCGAGCGATTCCGTGGGCCAGTCGTTTTCCATCGCCGCAGCCACATCCAGAACAGTTCTGACAAGGGGGCGTTCAATCAGTGGTACGAAAAGGCCAGCAACGCCGATCCCGGCCCTGGCCAGCGATTCGCGAAGTTGATCGACATAAAGTCCTTGCTGGGGCGTGTGGATCAAGACGGATTCCGCCCCAAATCCTTCGACCAGTTTTGAGACATAGTCGGTGACTGACTGAAGTTCTGTCCGAATATCCTTGGCGATTACAAAACGAAGATTTTCCGGAATCGCCGCGTTGGGAGTTGCCGGATCTTCGAGAAAATAGCTCTCTAAGGTCTCAGGCTGAACGGGAATGGAGTTCGTTTCCAAACCCATGGCGGTCCAGTCTTCTACCACTTTCAGGTAACGTTCCGTCGAATCGTCGGGCCAGAATGCGATCCCAAAATCATATGCTTTGAACCCGTCTAAGATCAGGTATGCAATGGCTTTGGTGAGTTTTTCATCGTCTTCGGTGAGGAGGTCGGCTCGTGGGACGGCCAGAGAATAATTGTGGCCGAGTTTTTCAGTCAAATCCCGATGCCAGTTGGACAAAGCCTGAGTCAGCTCTGTAGAGCCATAGGATTCCATGAATCTGAGGAATAGGCCAGGGGCATCAATGGCTTTCGATTCGGCCAGTTTCTCTTGATAAACAGTACGCAGCAGGTCGAGGGCCTTGTCTTGAAAAAACTCTTTGGACTCTTCAGCTGCATGGACTTGCGACGCTGTGTCACGGAGTTTTCTGGCGAGCATTGCGACAGAACCCGGCCGATTCGCCATATTTTGGAATTCGGATCTTCCAGAGCAGCGTGGGTCGCGAAGGGCAGTACGGATCACAGAGTCTATTTCATCTCGTTCCAGCAATCGCCCAATATCGCCGTAAGCATCCCTGAGGATTTTCAGGCAAAAACTCGACCACTTCCAAGCTGTTTGTGGAAAAGCAGTTGAGGAGTCTATTGAGGTGGAGAGATTGTCGCCGAACCAGACGCAGGAACGTTCTTGGCGTAGCTCTCTCCATTTTCGGTTGAGGCTTGCCGGGGTACCAATCCAGAGATTTTTCATATCAAGCTGTTCCTTCAGAAATTAACGGCCAGCGAGACTCCACACGAGTACGATCGCTCCAAGGGCGACCAGATACCAGGAGAAAAGATTCAACCGGCGGGATTTTACGATCCGCACCAGCCACACAATGGCCCCATAGCCGACCAGGCCCGCCACGACCGATCCGAGCAATCCCATCTTGATCAAACGGGTATCCGAGGAGGGCGTTTCGATCAAATCTTTGACTTCCATAATTAAAGCGCCTGAGATGGCTGGAATGGACATCCATAACGAAAAAATGGCTGCCCATGATCGATTCAAGCCACAAGCCAGAGCAGCGGCCACGGTGAGGCCGCTCCGGCTGACTCCCGGAAGGGGGGCAAAGGCCTGGGCCAGACCGATTAGGAATGCGTCTTTCCAGGTCATCGTCAGCCGTGTTTTGGTGCCGCCTGAGAGCCTCTGGCTGCCCCAAAGAATGATAGCAGTGACCCAAAATCCGATAGCAGCGGCGATTAGGGAATCATGGGCCGCTTCAAAGATCTTTTTTAAGCCAAGCCCGATCACAGCTGTGGGGAGGGTGGCGATGATGGCCAGAACGAAGATATGGACGAATTCACGACGTGTTTGTGGAACAAATTCGGACGGAATTGGGCCAGTGGATTCATGATTGGGTTTTGGAGAAGAGTCGGATTTGAATAAAGGGCGAAACCAGTCTCTATAGTAGATCAGGACCGCCAGAAGGGTTCCAAGATGTAAAATGATGTCCAGCAGGAGCTTGTCGGAACCGCCCCGTTTTTCGCCACGGATGGATTCGAAAAGAGCTTGCCCTAAGGCCAGGTGACCATCGCTGGAGATGGGCAGGAATTCTGTAAGGCCTTGGATTACACCCAGAACGAGCGATTCGAGCCAATCCAGAGTGGTCACGCAGAAGCCCCTTTGCCGATATTTTCAAAAATAGATTTGGCGCGAGCCAGATAAGCCGCACCACTGTAAATGGTTAAGACGAGAGAAGCCCAGATAAGGGTGTCGCGGACTGTCGTCATCACGCTGTTCTGATCCGGACCACCGGAGCGGAAAACCCAGAGAATGGCGATGATGGCGAAGCACTGAACGGCCATTTTTAATTTGCCGGCCATTTTCGCACCAAACCCGACACTGGCGGATTCAAGGTGGCTGCGAAGGGCCTGGATGAGTAGCTCTCTGGTCAAAACGATGCTGACCATCCATGGTTTCACGCCACTGCCAGCCAATGCAGCGAGATGAATCAGCACAGCGATCACCGTGATTTTGTCCACCAAGGGGTCGAGTTGACGCCCCAGCACGGTGGCCTGATTGAAGCGGCGGGCAATGTACCCGTCGCACCAGTCAGAGATTGCAGCCAGGATAAAAATCGCCAGAGCGGTATCCCAGCGGGCGGTGTCGATCGCCCAAAGGATAAAGCCTGTGGAGACAAGGCGGCCCAGGCTCAGGATGTTTGGAATTGTCCAGATTGGCTCTCGAGTTGCTGGGGCCATGCGTGGTTCCACCAATGTCTGATGACGGTCCATGAAATATCATACGCTGAACTTTGATCGGATCAGCCAATTATTGGGAGGCTTGGCTTGCTGCCATCGCCCCGACCTCCACCAGGTCGTTTACGTGGCTTGCGAGGGGTAGGTTCTGGCCTGTCAGGCTCCGTCAGGGCGGTTGCCACAAGGTCGTATCCGTCGGTGGATTCAATGAGGCAGGGAATCAGGTCGCCCGGGAGCAGGTTTTTGCCATGCACGATCACAATTCCGTCCACATCGGGCGCGTCTGCAAACGACCGGCCCAGCCAAGACTTGGAAGACTTTCTTGACTCTGGATTCGGGCTGTCGATCAACACATCGAGTGTCTGGCCCACAAGGCGGCGGTTGGCGGCCTCGGCGATCGGTTCCTGAGCGGCCATCAGTCGCTGGCGACGATCTTCTTTAAGTGAGTCTTCGACACGGTTTGGGAGTAGGAATGCCGGAGTTCCCGGCTCGTCGGAATAGGTGAAAACACCCATCCGCTCGAACTTCGTGCGTTCGACAAAGTCTATCAATTCCGCAAATTCGGCTTCGGTTTCGCCAGGAAATCCGACGATGAACGTGGTTCGCAAGTGCAGGTTGGGAATGGATTCCCTCAATCGGCCAATGATGGTTTCCGTTTGAGACTTCGAATGGCGACGATTCATTCGCCTGAGCATTTTGTCGTTGATATGCTGGAGTGGCATATCAAGGTAAGGGATGATTTTTTTGGATGATCCCAGAACCTGATAAAGCTCGTCGGTAAAGAATTGGGGGTAGCAGTAAAGAATCCGAATCCAGTGAATGCCTTCGACTTCGGTTTCGAGGGCCTTGAGCAGGTCGGCGAGACGGGGTTGGCCGTAAAGGTCGACGCCGTAATAGGTCATGTCCTGGGCGACCAGAATCAGTTCTTTCACTCCGTCATCGGCGAGTTCCTGCGCTTCCCGAACGACTTCTTCGATCGGTTTGGTCACGTGCTTGCCACGCATACCGGGAATGGCGCAGAAGGTGCAAAGCCTGTCACAGCCTTCGGATACTTTCAGGTAAGCAAGGTGTCTTGGGGTAATTCTGAGGCGGGCGGTGTCTTCCTGGGCACGGATCGGGGCGGGCTGGAACAGAGTTCTTTGTTCGTCGAGACCGCCGACGATTCTGTCCGCAGCTTTGGAGATTTCTTCGCGTCCAAAGACACCCACCACCTGATCAATTCCAGGCTCTTCCTCAAATAATTTATCTTTGAAGCGTTCGGCCAGGCAACCGGCCACGATGACTCCTTTTAGTTCGCCGGCTTCTTTTTTCTCCACCATTTCGCGGATCACCATCATGGATTCCTGACGCGCTACGTCAATGAATCCACAAGTATTCACAATCACCAGGTCGTGCTCTTCGTGTTCAGGAACGAGCACGTAGCCGTCCTGAGCCAAGAGCCCGAGCATGCGTTCGGAATCGACTAAATTCTTGGCACATCCAAGACTTACAAACGAGAAGGTGGCTTTCACACCACGAATCGAATCAGACATGCGAAGCCTTTGAGTCCTATGCTGAAATGGGCGAAATAGTGAGTTGACTTTATTCTAGCAGGTTTCACTCAGATCATCCAATTAGGATCTATGCAAATGTGCATCATATATGTTTGAAAATGACTTGGGATGGACCTATGAACCAACTGGAAAACAGGATTCGAAATCAATGGAACTGCTGGTTGATGCTTGAGGGCTGGCTATAAAAAAAGATTCCGCAACGGAGCGAAATTGGTTCGTCCCCTATATGCTGTATAGTGTCTTAATTATTGGATCACAAGGACTTTAGATATTCGACGATGTTGTCTCTCTGGTCGTCAGTCAGTTTGTCGCCAAAGGTGTGCCCCTGGTTACCCAGGCCGAACCTGGAGGAGTCATAGACAGAGCGTGTTTGAAACGAGTCCTGATACTTCGGCTGATCGGATGGGGTCAGTCGCTTGACTTTCCAGCCCACTTTTTGCTGATCATAATTTTCAAAATCGGTTGTAGTGTGCCTGATAAACCGAGCAGGTCTTTGATCGCTTTTCAGGAGATCGTATAAAGTCGGGACGGAACCATTGTGGAGGTAAGGGGCTGTGGCCCAAACGCCATCAAGGGGAGGCGCCTGATAACCTATAGGCACCGACTTATCGACTTTGTGAACTTGCCCGAACCAAGTGGAATTGTAGTAGTCGATCGACTTATCGCTCAGGCCTATGGCCCGGGCTGGGTCAGTTCCGATGATGGCAAGATCCACGACCTGATCCGGGTAACTTGAGTTCTCACCGTAAGTTCCGTGACATTTTGAACAGGTTTTTTCGAAGATGGATTTGCCTTTAGTGGCTTTGGCAGAGTCAATCGCAAATGGATACTTGGGAGGTTTGATGCTTGTTAGGTAGGCCAGAAGATCTTTGAAGGCCGGTTCATAGGCTGAAAACTGATCTTCAGTCAGTTCAGGCAGATAAAATTGCATGATACTTCTGGAAGATTCGCCGGGGGTTCTACCATCGAGATAAATGGTCGACTTCCGAGATAGGTTCCACCAAGCGGGCACGTCCTGTTCAGGCAGATTTGCACCGAGGTTGAT
>CAMCFM010000078.1 GCA_945874095.1 Candidatus Kuenenia stuttgartensis | reverse complement strand
GAAGAGACCATGAGAACTCCTTGATTGGCACTTAACCATGACGGATTCGCCATTTTTAAGTTGCCGGGAAGAATGAAGGACTAGTATGAGGCCAGGCTAAAGTTCGTTTAGCCACCATTTGTATCAAGAAGCTTCCCTTAACTGATTCTTTTCAGTGCATATTCAGTAGACCATTCGAACATCAAACCGTCAAGTAAAGGTTGTGTGAAGATTTTCTGTTTCCTAACTCGATGTGGCCAATCGTAAATCCCTGACCTAATTGCCACAAGAAGAGAGCCTTATGGCCATGTCCGTGGAGTAGGCATATCAGATAAAACGAGAGCTGGAATTCGTGCCCGGGATGACATTTCATCTGCAAAAAATGAATGCCCAACCCCGAGCTTGAAAACCGCTTATCTGTTAAGAATCTTGTCCGGATCAGTGGACAGCCACGCCGGCTTTGACCAGACCGAGCTTTTCCATACCCTCGGCGATGGCACGCTTTGCGGAATCGTCGAGGTTACGCAAAGGCAGGCGAACAGGCCCGCAATCCACGCCTTTTAGGGTCATGACATACTTCGAGGCTGGCAGGTAGCCGTGGCTGGCGAGAAGTCGGACCATGGCCACGCTTGTGGTCTGAGCCGTTCGAGCCGAGGTGTGATCGCCCTTGTCAAATGAGCTCATGATGTTTAAATAGAGTGGAGCGGCAATGTTATAGCTTGATCCGACCGCTCCCTTGACGCCTGCGGCGTAACCGAACAGAAAGGCTTCGTCGCACCCAAAAAGGACATCCAGGCCACCGGCTGCAAAGGCCAGACATTCGACCAATACGGGCATATCAGGGTTCGAAAGCTTGAGGCCGGCAAAGCTCGGGATCGACTCCTTCGATCGCTTCAAAATCTCGACCATTGGGAGTTGCAGACCCGTCATGCCTGGAATGTCGTAATAATAGAACGGGCATTCAGGGGCAAAACTGGCGACATCTGCAATCCAGGCAGCAACTTCGGTGGCTCGGGGTGGCTTGAAAAAGCTCGGAGCCATGGCTCCGATGGCCTTGACATTTTCAAGATTAGCAGCCTGTTTCGCCAGCTCGCGGGCATCCACCAAACTTTGACACCCAACATGCACGATCAGTTTAAGCGGTGATCCGCTAACGACTTCTGACCATCGCTCGGCCAGCTTCAAGCGTTCATCTACGGAAAGGCTGTGGCATTCGCCTGTGGTTCCACCAATGAAAACTCCCGATACTCCTTCGCTCAGAAGCAGTTCCGCCTGCTTTTCGATCATCGCAAGATGAACATCGCCCGACTTCGTCATGGGCGTGTGAGGTGCTGCGATGAGACCTGTGAGTCTGGAATTCGATTTCATAACGGTTATCTTCTCTTGGAGTGGAATCTGATGATGCGAGAGATTTGAGCTGCGTTTGCCTTCGTGATTCGGTCCGTCACGTGTTGTTGACTAAATCTATACCCAAAATGGTAAAATGGCCAATCTTTTGGTGGGCGATTTCTTGGCCGATGCCATGTCAAATCGTGAAAATCGTGAAAATCTCGCGAATTGTAAAACAGTCATTTCTATGACTTAAAAGTTAATGGAATAGATGCTTAAGCGATTTACAGTAAAGTTTTTTAAAGAAATATGGGCCTTGACGCTACGGCTGGCGCTTCTTATGTTGAAGGCTATCGCTGATTAGAAAAAGACGACTCGATACACGTGTCATCTGGTTTTAATCAGGGCGTCACCATGGCGGTCTGATCGATGCAAGGATTCAGCGGCAGGCACCAAATCTGTGTTTATGGTCGATGGTAATTGCATCGTAAGGTCAAAATTTCGTGATGCTAAGTCAGTACTGGCCGGCTCGTGTGAGTCGGTCAAATTCGGTCGTTCTCACCAGGTTTTGTCCATCTCTGAATGAATGCGATAGACAAGCCCCAAGGAGTCACTGCAATGCGTAAATTGATCCTGAGCCTGGCCGTTCTGGCCATGGCGTTCCCAGCCCTTGCCGCCGACAAAGTCAAAGTTGGCGACAAAGCTCCTGTTTTCTCCGGCATTCCAGCCGTCAACGCCAAGGGTGAAAACACCACCCTGAATCTTGGCGATATCAAGAAGGACGTCGTTGTCGTCGCCTTCCTGGCCAATCACTGCCCAGCCGTTGTTCAATACGAAGACCGTATCATCGACCTTGTCAGCAAGAACAAAGGCAAGTCTGTTGAACTGGTTGCGATTTGCTGCACCGACCCGGACTCCAGCTATGCTGCCCAGGACGACATCAAAATGATCGCTGCCAAGATCAAGGAAAAAGGCTATAACTTCTCCTATGGCTTCGACGGCGAAGGCACCAGCGGCAAAGCTTATGGCGCCATTGCGACCCCTCACTTCTTCGTTCTGAACAAAGACCGCGAACTGGTTTACGCCGGTGCTTTGGACAACAACAACAACGAAGCCGCCGCCAACAAGAATTATGTCCAAGCCGCTATCGACGCTGCTTTGAAGGGCGAAACCCCTGAAACCAAAGAAACACGCGCCCGTGGCTGTGGCATTTCTTACAAGAGCAAGTGATTTGAGTCTGGTACGAAGGGCTTGATTCAAGTCTCTAAGTGCCTCTCAATTTTGCTTTATCCATATTGACAGTCGTTCCTTGCGAGAATTCGTAAGGAACGGCTGTTTCACAAATATCACTCCCGATAAGTTCTCATCCGAGCCGTTCACCTTGCTCTCAATTTTCTCGAAAGGCTTCGCTCAAATGTCGCTCAATTCAAAGAGTTTTTTACCGTCGCTTGCCATTCTGTTTGGAATTATCGCAACCAGTGGCTGTGGAGGAACTTCAGGTCAGCCATCAGCGACGAATAAACCCGCCTCTGTGGTCGAGAAAAATGTTGAGCCAGTCAAAGCCCCCGAAGTGGTGGCCCCCCTGCCGGTCGTGGCTGAAGTCAAGCCTGGTGCAGTGGTTCCGATAGATCTGGGGGCCGGCCGGCCAGCCGCTTCGGCCAAGCCGTCTGCGGAAGGCGTGACACTCTTGCCTGCAAACTGGGCTGAATACGTAAAACACGTGGTGCCTGAAGTTGGCAAGAAATTCACTTTGGTAGATGCCTGGGCGACTTGGTGTGCCCCTTGCAAAGAGAACTTTCCGCACGTTGTAGAGATGCACGAAAAGTATGCAAGCAAAGGACTTCAAGTGATTTCGCTGTCGATGGACGACCTGTCGGACTCCAAGGCGGTGAAGGAGGCTACGGAGTTTCTGGTATCGAAAAAAGCGGTGTTCAAGAATCTGATCATGAACGAAGCTCAGGATGTGGCGTTTGACAAGCTGGCGATTTCGGCGATCCCATCGGTCTTCATTTTTGACTCGACAGGTAAGGAAATCCGCCGGTTTACGCTTGAGGATCCCAACAATCAGTTCACCTATGCCCAGGTGGAAGCCACCATCGAAGCCCTTCTGGCTGGTAAGCCTTTGCCTGAGTTTAAAAAAGACTCAAAGTCAGCTGATAAAGCAAAGTGATCTGAAACTTCGTCTGGCCAATTTGAAATGACTCAACCGCCCTGAACGTTGGCTCAGGGCGGTTTAATTTTTGATAGATGACGAGAGAACTTTCCTGAATCGTTGTGAGTTGAGTCGGGTTCGGTTATGTTGTACACGACCGTGAATCATAAGTTGGGCGATGGATCTCCCGAAATCACTAAGAATGGCGATGGGAATCCGCCATCCCGGTCTCTGGACACCGCGTCCTGAGCTTGGGCGGTATGACCTTAAGGCTACTGGAGATCGGTATTGTGAGTTTGTCTAACGAAGCTGCACCCAAGGCCGAAATCTCGTTCATAAGCCAGATGAGGCATCGCGTATTACCTTACAAACTTGCATTCCTGTGTAGCCTGAGCATCATGATTCTGGAGCTTGAGGCCAGTCGCCTTGTGGCTCGCCATGTTGGCTCGAGCCTCGGTGTCTGGACAAGCGTGATCGGGATCATGCTGGCCGGAATTTGTCTGGGCAACGCGCTGGGCGGACGACTCGCCGATAAAGCCAATCCACGTAAGCTGATAGGCCCCATGCTCGGCCTTGGATCAGCCATGACGATCATCTCTCTGCTGGTCAACGACCTCGCAGGCCCGTCCGTTTCAGGCGTGGAATCTGTGCCCTTCAACATCAGGGCCATCATTCTGATCTCGCTCGACTTCCTGATACCCACGACAATCCTCGGCATGATCAGCCCGATTGTCGCCAAAATGGCTGTCGAACAAGCCACCCGGAAAGGTTCAGCGATCGGCCTGATTTATTTTGTCGGAGCCGTTGGGTCAATCGTTGGAACATTCATCGCAGGTTATTATCTGATCTTTGTCGCACCCACCTCCACAATCGTGGCATTGTGCGCTGGATTACTTGCCCTGCTCTGTCTTTATGTTGCCTGGGAGACAAAAGCTCTCCGAAATCTGGCTCTGGCTACGATCATTTTGATCGGGATCGGATCGACCGCCTCGATTGTACGCCTGCTTGGTGATGAACGCGCTAACTCGATACTTAGAACCATCTTCAGCCCGATTGGTGCTGAGGTTGCCAGAATTGGTGGAGTCGGGCTCTCAGTTCCCATGGCCGGTGGCTATCTGGCATGCCTGACGCTGGGTCTGGTCAGCTGGCTGAACATTCGAACGGTTCTTAAGCAAGGCGTGGAAAGAACTTTAGAACCGCTTTCATTGAACATGACAGAAACAGCTCTAGAAGCACCTGCCGAACACATCGTGCTTTGGGATCTGGCCTTGATGAGCTTTCTCGCAAGCCTTGCCTTCATGGCGTTTGAAATGGTCGCCGGCCGATTGGTCAGCCGTCACCTTGGTTCAAGCATTTATGGCTGGACCACCGTCATCGGTGTCCTTCTGGGCGGACTGAGCGTGGGGAATTTCCTGGGCGGATGGTTGTCCAACTTCACCACCAAGAAAGCTCTCCCAGCCTTCTTTTTCATGCTCTGTTCCATCACGATTCTGGCGAGTCTGGTTCTCGAAAGTCCGGCAAGCATGTTGTCGGATAAAGTCAATTGGTTCAGCGAGCACACGCCTTTCCTCTCCGAAGCCATCACCATGACTGGCTATCCCTGGTGGAAGCGGGTGCTTTTCGTCGTCTCTGTCTGCTTCCTGCCTGCCTCGATTGCGTTGGGAACATTGAGCCCGATGCTGGCCAAGATGGCCATCGACCGTTCCACGGCCGCCGGTCGTGTGGGTCGTTCGATCGGCGTAGTTTATTCATGGGGCATGGTGGGGTCGATTCTTGGAACATTCCTGACAGGTTTCGTTCTGATCGACTTTTTTGGAACCAAAGTTATGCTCTTGCTGATCTCAGCATCCATGGCGGCATGCGGAGCCGTTCTGGGTGGAGTGGTACAGGCAGCCTGGGCAGGCTTGCCTTTGGGCCTTTGCGTGATCGCACTGGTGCCGACCGACTGGTTCCAGACACAGGCTTTGAAGCTGGGCCTTCGCGAGCCAGTTGGACTTCCAACAGCCGAGGAAGAGCCTCTGGCATGGCTTGACGAGAGCCAGTATTACTACATAAAAGTCAACAACGAGCCTGCTTTAGACTCTCAGAAACGTACGATCGTTCTGGACAATTTGATTCACGGCTATTTCATACTGAATCACCCTGAGCGTCTCGACTATGACTATGAGCACATCTACGCTCTGATTTCTCAGAGAGTGGCCGAGGCCAAGGCGGCTTCAGCTGGCCAGAAAGATGTGAAAGACGCGCCTCTCTCCACCTTGTTCCTTGGCGGAGGTGCTTACACCTTCCCACGTTACATGCAGGATAAATATCCCAAAACCCAGTGCGATGTGGCCGAAATTGACCCTGCGGTTTTGAAGGCCAATCACACGGCGATGGGGCTTCCTCTGGATACGACCATTCAGACCACCATTGGCGATGCCCGTCAGTTTGTCCTCAAGAATCAGGGCATCAAAAAATATGACCTGATTTTTGGCGATGCGTTCAACGATTTCTCCGTTCCGTGGCACCTGACCACCCGGGAGTTTAACGACAAGCTGTCGAATCTCCTCTCTGATAATGGCGTCTACATGATCAACATCATCGACGTTTATGAGTCAGATAAAGTGGCCACTGAAAAGGCTGAGCGGAATAAGAAGCCTGTTGAAGGCGAGCTGAAGCGAGCCCAGAAGCTTGGCGGATTCCTTTCAAGCTGGGTTAAGACGGCTCGCGAAACCTTTCCCTACGTCTACGTTTACGGCACAGAGTCGGAGCCTGGCGAAGGTGAACGGGAGACGTTTGTGGTGGTGGTCTCCAAGAAAGAGCTCGACTTGAAGGAACTTGGCAAGCGTCCAACCGACCCGAAGTTCGAAAAAATGAACGGTGTTGGCCAGTTTCAGCCGGAGCCATTTCCTGAGTTGAACATGAACGAATTGAATAAACGAGCACGCGGGATCATCCTGACGGACGATTACGCACCTGTTGAAAATTTGCTCGCACCGGTGGCAGCCACTCGCGGTGATGATTGAACGGGAGTATAATCTAAGCTTGAGCCAATGGTTGCATTTAGAAATCTTTTCATTCAGGCCCTTGAGGTGAACAGTGGGAAGACGACAATGGGGACTCATCATTCTGCTCATGGCTGTCTGGATCGGTGCGACCCGCTATAACGCTCGCGTGAGGCTGACTTCAGGTAGCTTTAATGCTCCGAAACTGGTTGAGCCGGCTCTGCCTCGCAAGATGGCAACCGGCTGGACGCTTTTGGATTCAAACGGCAAGTCTTTTGACTGGTCTACGACAAAAGACAAGCTGATTCTGGTGAATATGTGGGCTACGTGGTGCCCGCCGTGTCGAGCAGAACTGCCTTCACTGGCAGATCTTTCGAACGATGCAACGTTGAGTGGTTCGCTGGTGGTGCTGTGCGTATCCACTGACGATCGTCCGGAGGCTTTGAAGTCGTTTTTATCGAAGAACAAGCTCGCCTTGCCGGCATACTTTGCACCAGAACTACCATCGGATTACGTCACAGACGGTATCCCAGCAACGTTTCTGATGAATTCTGATGGCCAACTACTAGGGTCAGAGGTTGGTGCCGCAAATTGGTCTGCACCTGAGTTCATTGAACAGATAAAAGCAAGGAAATCCAAATAAGACTTCCATCATTCTATAGGATATATCGCTTCTTAAAGAATGATGTAAGTTTAATATTCTAGGAGTTTTGAGGCGAAACTATGGCCACTTCAAATTGCCTGAGAATCCTGATGTAGTGTTTTGGATGGCAAAAAAATCATTGAAGACTTTTGTCAGATATGCAAGATATGTATACTAACACTGTTTGAGCACTCTTCACTGACCAGAGTTCAACTTCCTCAGGATACAAAATGGTTCTCGATTCCGTAATACTTCCTGGAGTGGATCCTGCCGATGTGATGCGGAAGAGCATGATCTTTTCTGTGGGTATGGCTGTATCTCCATTTATCATATTTTCGCTTTCAGAAATGATGTCAGGTCATTTTTCCGGGTTTCGATTTCTGGTTCTCAACACCACGGAACTGATCGTAATTGTTGTTGCTCTCTTCTCGTTTATTGGGTTTCTTCCCGTTTGTCTCTGGATTCAGGAAATTGGGATTGCAAAGATTGGCGACTATCTGGGTCGGAATGGTCAAATCCTTGAGCGTCAGTTACTTGGAGCATTGGCACGGGTCTATAAATCCTCGCAAACCACAAAAATGATCATCCTGGTCATCCCGACTGTGATCGGTTTGGTCGATCTTGCGATCACCCGTTCCAAAGTCGGGTTGATTGTTTACCTGATGGGTCAGGCTTTGATGATCTATAATTTGCCTTGGCCAGCTCGCTGCGAGCTTTGGACAGAGATTAGACGCCGCGAAATTCTTCGATGAATTCGGTTGTTCTCTGGTAGTTTGATCCCTATCAACAATGATTCGCCAAAAAATCAGATAGCCAATTTCTTAAATTTAAGATACTTTATAACGATTATGCCGTGTCTCTGGCCCGCTTCATCCAACCTCTGCGATGACACTTAGACATGGTTCAACAGATTCGGGACAGGTATGAACCAAACGCCCAAAAAACATCTCATCCTTTTCTGGTGTCTGGCGTTAGGTGGTACAATCTTTGACCTTTGGACCAAAGCCTCCATCTTTAAAAAAGTGGGCCCGCCTGGTTCTGAACCGATCTCGCTTGTCCAAAACATCCTTGAACTTCGTACAAGCCATAACACCGGTGCCTTGTGGGGAATGGGACATAATCTGCCTTACTCCAGCCTGATTTTTGCAGGGTTGAGTGTGGTGGCCGCTGTACTGATCGTGTGGTGGCTCTTTTCTCAAGGAGCTGCAAAAGATTTCTGGCTTACCGTCGCACTTGGTCTGATCATGGCTGGAGCGATGGGCAATTGCTATGACCGGCTCGTGTTCGGCCACGTTCGCGATTTTATGCACTTCCACATCGACCCGATCGGGTTTGATTGTGCCATTTTCAACTTTGCCGACAACATGCTTGTGGCAGGTGCCGTGATCCTGATGCTGCTGGCTCTGAAACCGCCTCCAGTAGAAGTAACCCCTGATTCAGAAGTAACTTCCACGAATTCATCCAGTGACTGATCTGCGTCATTTCGATTATCGACTCATCGTTCACGGAGGAACGTATCGCCCATGTCTCAGCCTAAATCGAATGTGCCCACTGTGCTCCTGATTGGCGATGCGCAAGATCCTCTATTTCGAGAGTTTCAATCGCAGTCTCAAGTCCCTGGCCATCAAATCAGCAGCCTTGACTGGCCAGAAAATACCGCTCCACCTGCAAATCTGGTGGAGTTCGCCGTTTCCAGACGTATGGCCAAAGGCGTGGTTGTCATTCATCGCCGAAACATTGGCCCTACCGAGCTTTCCGTAATCTCTGAACTGCGATCAGCCTTGGAAGAATCTGGTAGAAACAGGCCAAAGCTGGAACTGATTCTGGGCGATCTTGTCAGATACGCTGAAGTACAGATCCTATCAGCACTTGCAGATCGAATTACGCCTGAATCCGTCGCCAGTGACCTGCTGCCTGGCCGGCTTGCCCGATTTTCCGGAACGGCTGGTAAAGCAACGGTTAATCAACAATTTTCAAAAGTCGGAATTCTCTCCAGTAATCTTGCCATTGCGGAGATGCTTGCCGAATGGGTTCAGTGGTGCGGCTACACCCCTTTGATAGCCAATGGTTGGTCCGACAGGCTCTTACAGCCTAATTCCCTGATCATCTGGGATGTTCCGACCCTCTCGGATCGCTGGCTGAGTCAGCTTCGGATTCAGGCCCGGCGGCGGCCAGTGCTCACTCTACTGGCCATGAGCAATCGCGACACCACTGAACAGGCCAAACTTGCCGGAGCAGTGGCGTGCCTTGACCTCCCTTTTGAAGCCGATGACCTGTCTGATTTACTGGCGATTCACGTGCCTGAGATGATAGCTGGCGATGTTGCCCAAGACCTTGATTCATCAAGAGTGTCATCGGTTCGACTACGGTCTGGAAAAACCATTCTAAGGGCCGAAACTGGCCATGATCTGAATCAGGATCGTGCCCCTTGGTCCGCTCGCTCTGACCACCAAAAGTCGATCGCTGAGAAACAGTCGCAAGTCAAGAACTGATAAGCTCTTACTTGTCTAAAAGCCACGAATCAAACCGTCAGGCAAACTAGAAAACACAACATCACGACATTGCCTCCTCCGAAAAAAACCTCTCAGAAACGACCCGCCCACTCCGGTCCTGTCCAAGGACTGGCGGATATGGTCGGCTTGCTCCGTGATGCTCAGGGTTGGCCTGAAATTGTGGTTGCACTTCAGTCCAGGAAAAGTGTAACCATTGATGGAGCATGGGGTTCAGCCATGGCTCTTGTAGTCGAAGGCTTGGCCTCGCAGGCTCCGGGCAGACTGCTGGTAATTCTGCCTCATGAAGGCGATCTGGACGACTTTTCGAGCGATTGGGCAGGATTCGCCGGCAACGCCCCGATCAGTCAGATTGCAGCCTGGGTCAAGCCGCCTCGACCTGGCGAAACACCCGATGAGACAGCCGTTCGCCGATTAAGCCAGTGTCGTACTGCATTTGCGCCGGGTGGACCAAGTCGTGTTGTCTGCTCGATTCAAAGCGTTTTGCAACCCATTGTTTCGCCGGAATGGTCGGCCAAGTCACTTCGCACCATCCGTTCAGGATCGCTGGAGCCACCAGATAAACTTGCCAAGTGGTTATCAGAACAAGGGTTGGAGCGGGTGGATGTGGTGGAAGTGCCTGGCGAATTTGCTCTTCGCGGCGGGATTATGGACATCTATCCATTTGATGCTCCCGACCCGGTGCGTTTGGAGTTCTTTGGCGATGATCTGGAGTCGATCCGCACCTTTGACGTCGCCAGCCAACGTACCAGTGGTTCTGTTAAGTCTTTGCGCATCGGAGCTTTGGCCGATCTTGGCCTGAATGAACACCCGGCTCGGGCTCACTTGACAGACGTTCTCGACCCGAACGACTGGATCGTTTTGATTGATCCACCTGACCTGAATCAGCAAGCCGAGATTTATCTTGCCCGAGAGCGAGAAACTGGCGGACTTTACGGGCTTCAGGATTCATGGAAACGGCTGATCCAGTACCCATCTGCCGCCGTGGCCAGTCTGGCAGCTGACGGATACGAGCTGGCGTGCCACTTACGGGTGGAATCGCTCGAACGTTTTACGGGCGATCTCGTTCGTGTGAAGGCCGAACTTCAAAGCGTGGCTGAGGGGGATCACGTTTTGATCGCCTGCCACAATGAAGGCGAACGCGAGCGTCTGACAGAGATTTTTGCCGACACGAAACTGGCCAGCGAGAAGCGTTTGACGCTTGCGGTCGGTCAGCTCAAAAGTGGCTTCCGGCTGATCGATCAAAACCTGATCGTTTTGGGTGATCACGAGCTATTCCACCGCCCTGATACGCGCCGGGCGACTGTTCGGCGAAGGTACGAATCGCGTGCGATTGACAGTTTTCTGGATCTCAATCCAGGCGATTTGATTGTCCATATCAATCACGGAATTGCCCGCTATCTCGGCCTCCAGATGATCGAAAGGTCGAAGGATCACGCTGAGGAAACGCTGGTCCTGGAGTTCGCTGCCGAAACCCGCATGTATGTGCCTGTTTCGCAAATCGAACTGGTCCAGAAATACATTGGAGGTGGGAAGTCTGACCCGCCACTGTCGAAGCTCGGTAGCAGCACTTGGGAGAAGCGTAAAAAGCGTGTTGCGGATGCTCTGATCGACCTCGCCGGCGAGCTCCTGGAAATTCAGGCGGCTCGTGCCTCAGTTCCCGGCTTTGCCTATCCTGCCGAAGATTCGGTGTGGTATCGCCAGTTTGAAGCCGCTTTTCCGTTTGACGAAACACCCGACCAACTGGCCGCGATCGAAGCCATCCGCCACGACCTTTCTCAGCCTAAACCCATGGACAGACTGGTTTGCGGCGATGTCGGCTATGGCAAAACCGAGCTCGCCATCAGGGCGGCTTTTCGAGCCGTCGAGGCTGGTAAGCAAGTCGCCATTCTCGTTCCAACCACGGTTTTGGCTGAGCAGCACTACCACAGCTTTTCGGCACGCATGGCGGAATATCCGTTCACGGTTGAGGTTCTGAATCGGTTCCGGCCCAAGTCGGAAATGCGTGAGGTGATTAAGCGGGCGGCCTATGGTGGTGTGGATATACTGATCGGCACGCACCGGATTTTGCAGAAGGATGTCCAGTTCAAGGACCTCGGTCTTGTCGTGATCGACGAGGAACAGCGATTTGGGGTGGAAGATAAGGAGTGGCTCAAGTCCCTGAAAACCACGGTGGATGTGCTCACCCTGTCTGCCACTCCGATTCCACGAACGCTTCATATGAGCCTTTTGGGGATTCGCGATATCTCGAATCTGGAGACTCCACCGGCTGGCCGAAAGGCGATTGAAACGCGGATCAGCCGATTTGATGCCGATCTGGTTCGGCGGGCGATAAACCGCGAATTGAATCGCGATGGCCAGATCTTTTTTGTCCATAATCGGGTGCACGACATCCA
>CAMCFM010000077.1 GCA_945874095.1 Candidatus Kuenenia stuttgartensis | reverse complement strand
CTTTCCGTCCGGATCAATCCATTGTAAATGAGCCAGTCCTTTAGACTTGTTGACTATCGTAATAAAAGTTTCAGAGCCTTGCCTGAGGCTTGCCTTTGGACCGCGATATGGATCGCTGGATTTCATCTTGTCTTTTTTGGATTCATCCGGCTTTAACTCACCGGCAGTCTTGTTCCACGTCCACCAAAGGCCTCCAACACGAAGGCTATAAAAGCCGTTTTGATCTACAATCGGTTCGAGTGCGTCGATCACATTTTCACGCGGTTTATTTACGGAGATACTTTCCAGCGATTTTTTCATTTCCACGGAAGAAATCACAACCGATTTCTGGCCCTTCACTGGATTGACATCCACCCACTCAAACTGGCTTCCCGGGCCTGTTTTCACCCGATACCAAAACGAACCATCTTCACGCCAGTGTGTCTGAAGTTGCTCACGGTTGACACGATCTGCCACCCTCTGCGTGAGCGACTTTGAGCGTTCATAATCCGCCTTTGTCCCTTGCGCAGTGGCACTGGTAGCGACATCAGATAGAGATAGAAAAAGCCAGATAGCGACAGTGATTAAACTCGTATTACGGAGTAAATGGTTCATCTGGGATGTACTGCTTTCCATATCTGGTGAACGCTTTGGATGATTATTTACGTCTCGCCATCAAGGCTTCAATCTCATCAGGTTCGATTGCAATATCGGCCATCAAATCGATCGGACCATTCTCCGTCACCAGGATATTGTTCTCGAGACGAACGCCAAAACCCTCTTTAGGGATATAAATACCAGGCTCCACAGTCAGCACCCATCCGGGAGCAAAAGGCTCATGCATCAGGCCAACGTCATGCACATCTAGGCCAAGAACATGGCCCAATCCGTGCATGAAATACTTCCGGCATGCAGGTTCACTGGGCTTTTGATCGGTGATATCTTTCTGATCAATCAGGCCGAGGTTTAATAGCTCCTGATTCATCATTTCCTGAGATTCTTTGAACCAATCTTTATGCAACTTGCCGACAACAGCGCCTGCAATCGAGGCCTTCTGGACTCTTAGAACTGCTTCGTAAACATCTCTCTGACGCTTCGAAAATCTGCCTGATACCGGGATGGTGCGGGTTAAGTCAGCGTTGTAATTGGCGTAATTTGCGCCGACATCAATCAGCAGGAGTTCTCCATTCTTTAAAGCCTGATCATTCTGATTGTAATGCAGGATACAAGAGTTTTCTCCACCGGCAATGATTGGATTATATGCAAACTTGCATCTGTTACGAGTGAACTCGTGGATAAACTCCGCTTCCAGCTCAAATTCATTCACGCCTTGTCGAGTGGCTTTGGCAACGCGTTCGAAGCCTGATTTCGTCACCGAAATCGCTTTCTTCAGAAGTTGCATCTCGACTTCCGATTTGACTGCCCTCAGGGCATGCATGATCCTCGCAAGCCGGTGATATTGATGCAATGGGTAGCGTGCCTTAAGATTCTGAATAAATCGGGCATCGCGGGTCTCCACTTCCACCACGGCTCGTTTGTGCTCATTTGAATTTAAATAGACGTGATCTGCATCGCACATCAGTTGATGCAAAATGGTGGGAAAACTGTCAAGCCACTTGATATTGCGTATCCCTGAAATGCTGATGGCCTGTTCTTTGGAATGTTTATGTCCTTCCCAGACTTTGAGATGCTCGTTTGGCTCTCTTAAAAACAGGATCTCACGCATGGTTTCGTCGGGATGGTCTGGAAATAAAGCTAAAACTGATTCTTCCTGCTCAATCCCACTCAAATAGAATAGGTCGGAATTGGCCTGCATGGTGAGGGAACCGTCAGCGTTGGTCGGAAGGATGTCGTTGGCATTGGCAATCGTGAGCGATCCGGGCTTGAGACTGGCTTTGAGTCGTTCGCGATTTTTGATGAACAGTTTGGCGTCGATGTGCAGGTGTCGCATGATTTTCTGGTGGACCTCAGGCGTTTTGGGGCACGGTCACTTCCTGATTACCAACCGGCTGGCTTCACAACCCGTTGGTCTTTCGATTATGATCATGGTGCGCAAACAGGGCTCAGATTGTCGAGACCTTCCTGCAAGTTTCGGCCGATCCACTCTGACCAAACCGCTCTAAAATATGAAAAATGCTACATCATGACCACCGATAAGAAGCAACCCACTAACGCATCGGAATCGACGACCGGAATTGTCCAGATATCGATCGCTATTCTAGCCATCATCGGAATTCTGGCACACCTGGCCTTGCGGTTTCTGGTGGATTATCAAGGCGAATTCCACGGCTTGAGGATTGTCGACCTGCCTCTGATTGCGGTTCTCATCCTCGGTGGAATCCCGCTTGTGGTTGATCTGCTTCGCCACGTGCTTCGTCTCGAATTCGGTTCCGATTTGCTTGCAGGCATTTCGATCGTCACCTCGGCAATTTTGGGTGAATATTTAGCTGGATCAATGGTCGTGCTGATGCTCTCTGGAGGCGAAGCACTTGAGGCGTACGCCGTGCGGCGTGCCACATCGGCATTGGCCGCGTTGGCCAAGCGTCTGCCGAGTGTCGCCCATAAAATGATCGGCACACGCATGTCGGACGTGCCGCTTGCAGATGTGAATGTGGGCGCTCTGCTGGTGATTCTGCCTCATGAAACCAGCCCTGTGGATGGAGTGGTGATGGAGGGCCATTCCACCATGGATGAGTCGTTCCTGACAGGCGAGCCATACCACGTTTCCAAGGCTCCTGGGACTTCAATCATCTCCGGCTCGATCAATGGAGAAGGGGCGTTGACGATTCGTGCGGAGCAGCGGGCCGAAGATTCACGATACGCTAAAATCATGCGTGTCATGCGTGAGAGTGAGCAAAGCCGTCCGCAACTGAGACGCCTGGGCGATCAACTCGGAGCTTTCTATACACCGCTTGCCGTAACCATTGCCGTGCTTGCCTGGATTGTCAGCGCCGATCCCACACGATTTCTTGCCGTTCTGGTTGTGGCCACACCTTGCCCGTTATTGATTGCAATACCTGTCGCAATTCTAGGCTCAATTTCATTGGCAGCAAGGCGCGGGATTATTATCAAGGATCCAAGCGTTCTTGAGCGTTTGAGTACTTGCCGGACAGCGATTTTTGATAAAACGGGAACTTTGACTTATGGTCGCCCAAAAATTGCTGAAATCAGGTCGATGAATGAGATGTCGGATGATGTTTTGATTCGTCTGGCAGCAGGGCTGGAGCGTTATTCCAAGCATCCACTGGCGGAACCATTGTTACTCGAAGCATTATCGCGCAAATTGCCACCAGCCGAAGCTTCTGAAGTCTCTGAACGACCAGGGCAAGGTTTGGTTGGGCATGTTGACGGTTATGATCTTCAGATAACCAGTCGGGCGAAATGGCTTGTAAATCATCCGGAAGATGAGCCCAATCTGCCTGAAAATACGGCTGGACTTCAGTGTGTCGTGGGAGTAAATGGAAAGCTTGGAGCATTGATATTATTTCGCGATGAACCCCGGTCGGATGGCCAGTCATTTATTCAGCACCTGAAGCCGCATCACCGCTGGAACCGGATTCTTTTAGTCTCAGGCGACCGCGAAAGTGAAGTCCGTTACCTGGCAGATTTGGTGGGGATTACCGAAATTCATGCGGGCGTTTCACCAGAGGGTAAGGTGGAAATTACCCGTCGTGAGAATGCCAAAGCTCCGACTGTATTTATGGGTGACGGAATCAACGACGCTCCAGCTCTTGCAGCCGCCACAGTGGGAGTTGCATTTGGCCAGAATAGTGATATCACTTCGGAAGCTGCCGGAGCGGTGGTGATGGACGGCAGCCTGCGCAAAGTGGATGAATTATTGCATATCGGGACACGTCTGCGACGAGTGGCACTTCAAAGTGCCGTGGGTGGGATGGTGTTCAGCATTGGAGGAATGATTCTGGCATCCATGGGCTTGCTGAGCCCTGTTGGAGGAGCATTTTTGCAAGAGATTATCGACTTGGTCGCCGTGTTCAATGCTCTGCGCACCGCGTTCACACCAAAGCGACTGACGGACTATTGATCGACTATTTTCGATCTGGGAAACACTGGAAAAATGGACGGGGTGATCAGAACAGACTTTGTCTGATATTGCATTATGCAATCAGACCATGGATCACTTCGGCCTCTTGCACGCCTGTGAGCTTGTTTTCAAGTCCGCCGTAGAAATAGGTCAGCTTGCGATGATCCAGCCCCATTAAATGCAATATCGTGGCATGAAGGTCGCGCAGGTGGTGTCGATTGACTACGGCATCCTGACCAAAATCGTCGGTTTCGCCATAACTCACGCCACCTTTCACGCCGGCACCAGCCATCCAGTAGGTAAATCCCTTGGGATTATGATCGCGCCCGCCCGGCTTTCCACCGGTATTAAATGTCTCGCTCACAGGCATCCGGCCGAATTCACCGCCCCAGACGACCAGTGTTTCATCCAGCAGACCACGTTGTTCGAGGTCGGTCAGCAGGGCTGCAATCGGCTTGTCCACCTCAGGGGCATGGATGGCCAGGTTTTCTTCAATTCCGTGGTGACCATCCCAGGTGTTCTGGCCGCCTGCTCCACCACCACCGGAATAAATTTGAATAAAGCGCACGCCGCGTTCCACAAGTCTACGGGCAGTCAGGCATTGACGCCCAAATGGGGCAGGGCCCAGGCTGATCGGATGTTCGCCTTTTTTATCGTTTAATCCATACATTTCCTGCGTTTTCTTGGACTCTTTGGATATGTCAAGTGCTTCAGGGGCAGCCGATTGTAAATTAAATGCCAGTTCATAACTTGCGATGCGGGCCTGAAGTTCCGAGAATTCAGGGCGAGATTTTATATGTTCAGCGTTGAGCCGGTTGATGAATTGCAATTGCTGACGCTGCATGGAGTGAGTCATGCCCTGGCCAGGCTCGAGATTCAGGATCGGTGGGCCGTTTGTGCGTAATATCGTGCCCTGATGAGTTGCAGGCATATAACCATTGGACCAGTTGGGGGCACCAGTGGTGGGCCCTCCGCGAGGGTCAAGCATGATCACATGCGTGGGTAAGTTGTTGTTCATACTGCCCATTCCGTGGCTCATCCAGGCACCAATCGAGGGATGCCCCTGAAGGATTCGGCCTGTATTCATTTGTAGAACAGCAGAACCGTGGGCGAATGAATCGCTGTAAAGAGACTTGATGACAGCCAGTTTATCCATATGGAGAGCGATATTTGGAAAGGCATCGCTGCACCACTGACCGGATTGACCGTGCTGGGCAAATTTGCGACGTGAAGCCTGTAAAACCGCCTTGGTTTTGGTGTTTCGACGAAATTCGTTGTCGATGGTCTGGCCGTCGCGTTTTTGCAACTCGGGTTTGTAGTCAAATAAATCGACTTGTGAAGGTCCGCCAAACATGAATAGAAAAATACAACTTTTGGCTTTTTTGGGGATCGGAATATTGGCCAAAGAGTTGATTGCAATTTCAGAAGCCTGTGCGGGATGACCAAAAAATCCGTCCGCTTCCAGCATGGCGCTCAGTGCAAGGCCGGTAAAACCTGCGCCTGACTGCCAGAGAAATTCACGGCGGGTGCCGGGGCATTCAGGTGATTTGGGATTAATCGACATAAATCACCTCGTTCAGGTTCATTAAGGCCAGGCAAAAGTTGGTCATGGCCAATGGAGCAGACTCCGGGCTGTTCAGTTGATCGCGAATGTAATCGGTTGCAAGTTGCAATTCCATTGTGCTGGGCGGACGCTGAAGGACAATGGAAAAGCCTCTTTTGATCTGGTTTGGCAGATCCGCACCAGACTCTTTTTTAAGCCTGTCGGCCAAAATGCTGGCCTGTTTGCGAACGAATGCGTCATTGAGCAGCATCAGGGCCTGTGGAGCAACCGTTGTCACAGCTCTGGTGCCGATGGGAACGGTGGTCGATGGGCAGTCGAAGACGTCTAGAATTGGCGGAACAAGTGCTCGCTTGACGAAGATGTAAATGCTGCGGCGATTCTGTTCCTCTGGAGAGCTTTCCGGCCAGCCTCTGCGGGCACTGTCCTGAGTCTTATACACTTCTTCTGGCAACGTAGGAAATATTCCAGGGCCACCGCGTTTAAAATTCAATGACCCACTGAGATATAAAATCGTGTCCCTGAGAACCTCTGCTTCAATGCGTCGAGGATTCTGACGCCATAAAAGCTGGTTGGGCTCGTCTATTGAAAGTGCCTCGGGATTGTCAGACCGAGACGACATGCAATAGGCCTCGCTCATCATGATTTTCTTGTGTAGAGGTTTGATTTTAAATCCGCTGGAAATGAAATCAAATGCGAGAAAATCCAGAAGTTCCGGATGTGTTGGAGGTTCACCCGTACGACCAAAATCGTTCGGTGTGGGCACAAGTCCACGGCCAAAGTGGTGCTGCCAGAGCCTGTTTGCAAGCACCCGGGCGGTGAGCGGATTCTCTTTCGAGGTCATCCAGCGTGCCATCGCCAAACGCCGGCCAGAGCTTTTTTGATGTTTGGGTGGAATGATTGATGGGCTGGAACTGCCCAGAATTTGAGGAAATGCCGGATTGACTTCAATGGAAGGGTTATTGGCTTCCCCTCGGCGGAAAATAAATGTTGGTTTGACCGGATCTTCGGTAATTGCCAAAGCAATGCCGAAAGGGGCATCGGCACCCGATTCCATTCGTGTGATTGTATCTTTGAGAAGCTTTTGAGCGGATTCGTTTTTCTCAATCACCAATTGATCACGTTTAAGCTTGATTTCCCTGGAATTCTGTTGATTCCATTTCTCCACGACCGATTCAACTGCCAATGGTCTGGTAATTCGGCCTGTCCCACGGCCTCCACCGCCGGTTTTGTGCTGTCCAAAAGGGTTGATGCTACGGAAGAAGCTGAGGAATTGATAATAATCTGATTGGCTGATGGGGTCGAATTTATGGTCGTGGCATCGTGCACAGCCCATCGTGAGTCCCATAAAAGTGGCTGATGTGGTGACCATGATGTCGTCCAGATCATCAAATTCGGCTGTCAGGGTGCTGTCCGGTTCGTCGTCCCAGACATGCAGCCGATAAAATCCGGTTGCAATGATTTTATCCGGATCAAAATTGCCACCCATTTCATCGCCGGCCAGCTGTTCAGTCAGGAACTGGTCATAAGGCTTGTCAGCGTTGAAAGAGTTTATGACATAATCGCGATATCTCCAGGCGTTTGGCTTCTCGCCATCGCGTTCATAGCCATTCGTTTCAGCGAAGCGTACGAGATCAAGCCAGTGACGGGCCCAGCGTTCGCCATATTGTGGACGTTCCAGCAAGCCGTCGATCAATTTTTCCCAGGCATCAGGCCGGGTATCTGTTTCAAATGCAACCACCGCTTCCGGAGTTGGTGGCAGTCCGATCAGGTCGAAATAGGCTCTACGGATCAGTTCGCGACGTGTGGCAACGGGATTGAATCCAATCTTTTTAGATTCTAGTTTCTGTCGTAAAAAAGAGTCAATTGCATTTACAGGAGCAGTTTGGCCATTCAGTTTCGGGATGTCAGGCTTGCGGATCGGTTGAAATGACCACCATGATTTGTCCTGATCATTGATTTGAAATGGCTTTGATCTAAGTTTTGGGCCTGTCTGGTCTGTCGGCTTAGACGGTTCATTCTCAGCGGAAAAAACGAGCTTCGATGATGCAGGCCAATGTGCACCGGACGCGACCCAGATTATGAGAGATCCGATTTCGTTGTCATTTAGCTTGCCTTTGGGCGGCATCTGAATTTCAGACTCATAGCCGACCACATCTAGAATCAGGCTGTCAGTCGCTTGGCCTGGAGCAATGGCCGGGCCTGAATCGCCGCCCTTAACAGCGAGTTCACGACTGGTTAAGTCAAGCCCGCCTTTGTGTTTTAGAGGGTTGTGGCAGGGAATGCAATTTTTCGTCAGTATCGGCCGAATCAGGTTTTCAAAAAAAGTCGTGTCGGCTTTTGGGGAATCTGCCAATACCGATTGTGCCCATGGGAATAGGGCTGAGAAGGTGAGTACGTAAAATGCCCATATCAGTGGGTGATAGAATTGAAACCGGTTTTTGATGGGATACGAAATGCTTGTCCACATGGCCGTTACCGCCAGATGATGATTTAGGTGAGTTCGGAAGATCAGGCTGGATTTGTCAGGCCACTTGAACAGGTCGTTATCATCAATTTTAGTCTTGGAACTGACTGAAGGCAAAGGAATTCCAATCCTAAGACAAATGTTTATAGGGATTTCTTATAGAGCAGATTGGTTTTACTCCAGCCCGAGTTCAGAGATCAGTCGGTATAGTTTTGGCCGGGAGACTCCCAGAGCACGCGCGGCGGCGGCCTTGTTTTCTCCAAATTGCTTGAGGGCTTGTTCTACAGCCATGCGGCGGGTTTGGTTGAGGGTCTCTTCCAGGAGATCATTTGGAGAATCTTTGGGGATATGCATCCAGGCTCCTCCATATGCTCCTTGAATCGAAGCCGGAATATCTTCAGATTTAATCAAAGGACCCTTGGCCGATTGCATGGCCAGGCGAATGGTGCGTTCAAGGTCTCTCCAATTCGCTGGCCAGTCAAACATCTGTAATTGATGAATTGCGGCCGGATGGTATCCATCGAATCGTTTCATGATTTCCACCTGAAGCCGTTCCATCATGAATTGTGCAAGCATCGGAATCTCTTCGACGCGTTCTCGAAGTGGTTTTAATCTTAATAGGATTGTACTCGTTTTGGCTCGAAATGCTGGTTGTAATGCGTCGATCGCTTGTGTTGTATTTAAAAGGCTGATGATTCTTGCATTTTCATCAGCTTGACCAATAAGATTCTGGAATTCTTTGGTCAGCGCGATTGTATCTTCAATTAAAATGGTGGAACCGGCCTGGACCCTCCATTTGTGGGCTAATTTTTTGGCCATCGCTGATGCTTGTTTCACAGGCTCTTGTTGAATCAGAAAATCCCGAATTAAAATGTCGGCAGGTAAGCTGTGCGGATCAAGCGGAATCATCGGGCATCGTTGAGTGGCATTCATTTGCCAGCGGCTGTGAATCAGTCGTGCCAGATAATGACGACCTGTGCCAGGTTCTCCAATAATCATGACATTGCATTTTGATTGAATTGCGGCATTCACACAGCGAAGCAGTTGATCATGATCCGGACCAAATCCGCACAGGGTTTCCAGGCCGATCGGTTCTTGAGCGTGCCGGCGACGTGTGAGCTCCTCTTGAAGTCGGATTCCCCACAACTGCGTGGGGTCGTCGTGTAATGTGCTTGATTCGGGATTCGCAGGCTGGATGCGGCCCATGACAGCAATCACATTCGATTCCGAATCGGTCACAGGCCAGCATTGAAATTGGTAGAGTGATGATGCACTGGACGTAATCCTGATGACAGTTTCAACGGTTTCGCCCCGGAAACTTGCGACTGGTGGGATGATCCCGAAATCAGGTTTCCTGCGGTCAATAAATTCTTCTAGATCGGCAATCTGGTCTGCGAACTGTTCAGGCCTGCGACAGAAATTTTCGAGAGTCTGGTTATGATCGACCATCTGGCCCTGAAGGTCCCAAAGGGCATAGCCTTCGGAGGCGTCCATGAATAGGGCAGGTAGTGATAGTCGTGGGCGTCGTGGCATTTTCTTTGACAGGTCAGCGAGTGGATGGTTCGAGTTTATCTGCCCTGAGACGGATGGCATTGGATGGACTGACTATCGGATGCTCTTTCATCATACTTCTTCAGGTTCGGGTTTGTCAGTCGGGTGGGTCGTCATTAGGATAGATGTCGTCAATCACCGAATCCCGTGCGATCACTCAAACCAGCGGACAGGCTTACAAAACATGCGTCAGAATTTATGGATTGCGCTTGATGGTGGAACCACAAACACGCGGGCGACTCTGGTTCAAGACGATCAGATTATTGACACAGTGGGCGAATCTGTGGGTGTGCGGGATTCCGTTCAGAATCAGCGATCACCGGTTCTGGATGCGGTTGCGAACTGCTTGAAAACACTAAGAGAACGCCATTCCATTTCTGCAGATCAGGTGGAAGTGGTTGCCTCAGGCATGTTGGGATCTGATGCAGGTCTTATGAACGTGCCGCATGTTTTGGCGCCTGCCAGCGCGAATCAGGTTGCAGATTCAGCGGTGGAGTGGTTCGATGAGTCGGTCTGGCCAAAGCCTGTACGCATCTTTCCGGGGCTACGTACCGGACCTGACCTGAATCAGTCAAATCTCTTGGAACAGTCGTTGGCGGAAGACATTATGAGAGGTGAGGAAACTCAGGCCTGGGGGCTTTGGCAGATGTTGCTGAAGGATCGGCCAGAGGTCGTGAGTCAGCCCTGGGTACTGATCTGGCCTGGTTCACATACCAAGATGATTGGGATGGATGCCCAAGGCTCGATCCTGGGAAGTTATACCACGCTGGCTGGCGAACTTTTTGCAGCTTTAAAGTCAGCGACCCTTCTGCGCAGAAGCGTGACGGAATCTGGCGAACTCGAATACAGCGACGAGATTGTCGATCTGGCCGCTAAAACGGTCTGGGAGCAGGGGCTGGTTCGCGCTGCGTTTTGGACCCGAGTTGCCGATGTCAGGGGCAGTCTTGACGCAAGCCAGAGGTCAGCCTGGCTTTCGAGTGCCGTGATCGGGGCCGATGTGGATGCTTTGAGCAAGCACCCCTGGGTTGCTGAAAACGCCGGTGTTCGCATCATGATTGGCGGGGATAAGGTGCGTCAATCGCTTTATTCACGGCTTTTGAGACAGCGACTTAATTGTCAGATAGAGGTCTTGGAATCGAAGTATTGTGAGCAGGCGGCGGCCGTTGGAGCGGTATATCTGGCAAAAATCAGGCGTCAATCGGGCTGTTGACGGCGACCACTTCTCCGATGATCCGGGTTTGGGACTCTTTGAGGGTGTAGGTGATCATCGGGAATTCTCGGCCGGAACGTTCGGCTCTGAGGATGACGTGATCACCAGAGTGTTCCAAGCGGCGGATGACGGCTTGGTTTTTCTGGTCGAGACCGACAACGACTTTGCCGTTGAGTGTGAGCGGATTGGTCTGGTTGAGGTCCACCACAACCACACTTTGGTTTGGAATCAGGGTGGACATGGCATGTGAGTTGACTCGCAGGCAGAGACTGTTTGTCGGGCAGGGGACCCACTTTGAGTAGACCAGAAACTGATCTCTTTGGGCCATTTGGGTGGACTCATAGCCGGGGATTTCATCCATTTCAACCAAGGGGAGCCGGATAAAATCATCGATGTGGTCGGTTTTCAGCGATTCAATCAGGCGTTTCCCATGTTGTTCGCGAGCCTTGCTTTCAAGTTCAAGCAATTCGAGAGCCTGGTGGATCATTTGCAGGGGGGCTAGATCCGAGCGGATTCTGGTTGGTGTCGAGTCACGAAAAATTTCGCCATCGCCGGTGAGCAGCCAAGCGGGATGGATGCCGGTTTGGTCGATAAAGTTGAGCATGACTTCGGCGGGAACGGTGACGCCGGTTTCGTAGTTGTACCAGGTGCGAGCGGGCAGATCGAGTCGTCGAGCCAGTTCAGGCCCACCGTGTTCGCCAAAGAGTTCGAGGCGAATTTGACGTAATCGCACGGATATTTGTGCTTTGACGTTGGACTTCGTGTTGGAATTGCGTTTGCGTGCCAATGTTTATCGCCTGATCAGTCTACAATTCTTAGGTGCTGCAAAAATCCGTGATTCGTAATATCTTGCGAGAATAAGAATCACAGCCATTGGTTTCATGGTTCGTATGTTAATGCTTAAAATGGCAATGTCTAGAGTCTGAATAAGCCGATTCCAAGATTCAACGTGGCTGTTGATGTTAAGACGCAGTGTGTCAAAATTGCTTCAACCCGAGTTTTAAAATTGGAGAAGCCTCTAGCCATTGGTGGTTTCATCAGGCACAATGGTTGGTCCGGTCCCTGGACGGTTGGTTCGTCAAATATGCCTGCCGCATCACGGGTCGTGAGTATTCTATTTGCCAATGACAGGATCTCGGCCCATGTCCGACTTCTCGAAACTGCCCAGCACGACTCCCAGCCTGACCACTCCTCCTGT
>CAMCFM010000076.1 GCA_945874095.1 Candidatus Kuenenia stuttgartensis | reverse complement strand
GGTGTTTTCCAGAAACATGGCCTGACGCTGGCCGTTTGCCCCAACGACCTGATTATGAAATGTCAGTGATAATTCCACGATCGGATGAAAGCCCGGAAACGAGCCATACCTGGGCCACATTTCCTCAACCATGATTCGCGAATGTCCTGACCCAAACAGGTGAACCATCCTGCCTGCCAGAATCGACTTTGCGAACCAGTCGGAGGCTGTTTCGATCAGTGAAATCTGCGACTCAACTGCGCTGATCAATTCTTCAGACTTACGCAGATATTGTCGGGCTGGGGTTTCCATGATGGGGCTCTCTAATGGGAATGATTTGATGTATGGACTGGTGCTGGGATTGCAACATCAGGCATCGAGAATTTTGCCGACGGCCGATTGCAACTGACGAACACGTGTGACTACAGTCAAATCAAGGCCAAGCCGGGGATGGACTTCCGTAATCAATACCTGACTTTCGAGCGCGAGCCGATACAGCGAACGGACCAGCGAACGCGGCAGGCTTGTCGATGATTTCATGCTGGTTGCGATGGTTTCAAGTTTCCTGCAAACTATCAGAACATCAGATTCCGATGGCTGTCGACCGGCCCTCAGATTTGTCAGAATCTGATTTAAACTCAATGTGAGGTCGACATTTTTTTGAATTGGATCGAGATCAGGATCAAATACAATTTCCGGTTCTATCTCTGGAGGGCTTGACGGTTCAGATGGTGCAGGCAGGGCAGGGGCCAGAGGTTCGGAAATGCCGGCCCATTCGCGGAGGAAGGCGGGATCGTCCGGAATATCCATCTCGGCGTTGATTTCAGGACCACTGGAAACTTGTCTGGTGCGGATACTCGGGAATTTCGGCGTATGAAAGTCCTCGTCAAGCGTATTCACCAGGTTTCTCAGATTGGCCTGACACCAAGCCTGAAGGTCGCCAAGGCCCGATTTTATGGCGGCTTTTTCGGCTCTGTCGGCTTGCGAATTCGTCAGATAAACCGTGATCCTGAATTCGTCTCCAAGCGGATCAATCGCTTTAGGCGCGTCCTGACCAAGCCTCCACACCTGCGGCATCCGCTTGAATCGGGAATTCTTGAGTGGGTCGTTGCGATCGTCTTTGCTCATTTGTTTTATCGACTGTTTCTGGCTGTTTTTTTTGTGATTGTATTTTAATGGCCTGAATCAAGTCAGTCGATCAAGTATGACACTTAAAGGCTGAACTCCTGGCTCGCGACTGATTTCAATGGCAGACTGAAACAGTTCCAGAGCCTGTTGCAGGCGAGTTTCGTCATTTACATGCAGTACAGCGATGGTTTCGCCTGCCTCGACAGGATCGCCGACCTTTTTGAGGAATTCTGATCCCACGCCCGGATCAATGCGTGATGCCACATTCTCCCTGCCTGCTCCCAGAAGCATGATCGACTGCCCGATATCGCGGGCCTTCATCGAACTGATCCAGCCGTCGGCAGTGGCTGTAACAGGAATTTGCTTTCGTGACATGGGAAGCACTCCGAGCGGATCATCGCACACGGCAGGGTCTCCACCCTGAGCTGCAATCACTTGTCGAAACCGTTCCAGAGCCGTTCCATTATCAATCGTTTGCCTGGCTACCTTTCGCGCATCAACGATTGTATTTGAGATGCCGGCCATGACGATCATTTCAGCGGCCAACTCGATTGAAAGGTCAGTCAGATCAGCCACTCCGCGGCCTTTCAGGACTTCAATACATTCATAGATTTCCAGCGAATTGCCTGCCATTCTTCCCAGCGGCTGCTCCATGTTGGTAAGTAATGCAATGCATTTCTTGCCGAGTTTTTTGGCGATATCAATCATGGTGGTGGCGAGTTTTCGCGCATTTTCCTCCACCGGCATAAATGCTCCATGACCGGTTTTCACATCAAGAACAAGCCCGTCGATCCCTTCCGCAAGCTTCTTCGACATGATCGAACTGGCGATGAGAGGGATGGATTCCACGGTTGCAGTTGCATCTCGCATGGAATAAAGAAATTTGTCAGCAGGTGCAATCTGCGGTGTCTGGCCGATCAAAACCATCCCACATCGAGCCAGAACATCGCGATATTGATTGAGGTCCAGATTGACATTAAATCCTGGAATGGATTCGAGTTTGTCAAGCGTCCCGCCGGTGTGGCCCAGGCCGCGTCCTGAAACCATCGGGACAAGGACTCCGGCTGCAGCCGCGATAGGGGCCAGAATCAGACTTGTTTTATCGCCAATCCCACCTGTCGAATGCTTGTCTACCTTCGGGCCTGGGATCATCGAAAGATCGACAATTTCGCCGGATTTCATCATCGAATCGCACAGAGAGGCGGTTTCGCTGTCAGACATGCCACGCCAGACGATGGCCATGAGCATGGCGGACCATTGATATTCCTTGACATTCCCGTTTGCAATTCCATCGACAAGAAATGCAATTTCCTGAGGCGAAAGTTCGCCACCGTCACGCTTCTTGCGAATCAAATCCACTGCACGCATCGGTTCAATCTCCCGTTCCATTGCAATTCAAGCCATTTTTTTGAATATCAGTTGATTACAAGCTCGTGCGAAACATCCGGTCGCCAGCATCGCCAAGGCCTGGAACGATGTATCCAATATCATTCAGGTGGCTATCGACAGCGGCTGTAAATATGGGAATATCAGGCAATTCTGCCTGGAAATTCCGGATTCCTTCAGGAGCAGCAAGCAGGCAGATCATTCGGATATTCTGAGCACCACGTTCTTTGAGGATTTTGCACGCCCTGATGGCAGATCCAGCGGTGGCCAGCATCGGGTCGAGAACAATACAGAAGGCCGTTTCGTCGATCTTGGGAATCTTGTTGTAATATTCGACAGGCTCGAGCGTGGTTTCGTCACGATATAAGCCAACATGCCAGACGGTGGCTTCAGGTATAAATTCCAGGATCGGTTCCACAAGCCCCAGGCCCGCTCTTAAAATCGGGACAAGAATGACATTCGCGGCCGACTCAAAGCCCATCGCCTGCCCCATCGGAGTCGTCACACTGTGCTGGCGGACAGGGAGAGAAGCCAGAGCTTCTACAGCGAGACAGGCCGCAATGCGCCTGGCCTGGTGTCGGAACTCCTCGGGCTTGGTTCGGATGTCCCGAAGACGCGACAGCGATGTTTGTGCAATCGGATGATGAACGATCGTAAGATTTTTCATGATTCAGAATATTTCCCGGATTTATCCGCGACAAATCGTTCTCGATTGGTGATATCCAGGGCAGTCGTTGCGCCTGATTCTTCAACAAGTGTCCTAAGAATTGTGGCTGGAGTCAAGTGCGGGGCCGTTGCTAAATCCCATGAAATTCGATATTCTTGGACAATTGATGATTCGTGGTACATCCAGATAGGCCGTAAACGCTTGTATTTGTGCTGAACGGATTCAGGCTTTCTCGAAAGGGCGATTGAGGGATTTTAAAAGGATGGCCCTGCGATTCTCTACACTTGCGAGTGGCTCGAAGGGCAATAGCTCGATTGTAGAGCTTGACGGTAAATATTTGATGGTCGATATCGGGCTTTCGGCAAAGAGCCTCAAGGGACGGCTTTCGCAAGTTGGTCTGTCGATTAAACATTTGACCGATGTTTTGCTCACCCATACGCATGGCGATCACGTCAACGACACCGCTTTAACTCTGCTTGCAGAGCAGGGCATCTGGTTCTGGTGCCACGCAGAGCATCAGGAATATCTCGCTCAGAGGCCCGGCTTTCAGTCGCTCAAAAGCAGTGGGCTGGTGTTGACCTATGATGAACGTAAATTCCAGACAATTTCAGGACTTACCGTTTATCCAGCCGCCTTGAGGCACGGCCCCGAGAAAACGTTCGGGTTCAGGATTGAGCATACCTGGAAAGTCGCAAATGAAAGGTCTGTGATTGCCTATTTTGCCGATATCGGGTGCTGGAACCGCGCTACGGTTGACCATTTTGCGAATTGCAATCTGCTGGCGATGGAATTCAATCACGACGTAAAAATGACTTTGGCAAGTCCCAGACATCCATCTGTTATTAAACGCAATTTATCGGATGATGGACACCTTTCGAACGATCAGGCCGCTGGGCTATTGCAACAGATCCTCAATGCTTCTATGATATGCAAGCCCAAGAACCTGGTTCTGCTGCATATTTCGGATCAGTGCAATACGCATGAAATGGCCGTCAATGCCGCAACTCGCGTATTAAGTCACTCTGGCCTGGAGTATATTCCCATTCATCCTGCTCAACAAAGTCAAGCCGGTGGATGGCTGGAAGTGCCTCCAGTGACGAATGTTTGCGCTGATACCTGTACTGAGATTTCAACTCAGTCGCTTCCTGTAGTGAAATCAGTCAGGAAGAAAAATAAAGTGTCGCCATTTCAACAAGAATTCTTCTTTCCGGTATAATCACAGTGGCAACCTACTTCACCAGCGATCAGCATATCACTCTCAGGCACCCGGAACGTGGTGAGCGATTTTCGCGATTTATGGGTTTATTAAACCCTGGTAAGGATCGGCTCGTCATTGCTGGCGATTTGGTTGATTTCTGGTTTACAGCCAGAGAAGCAGGACGAACTCAGCCGATTTCTGATCCTGGATTAATTGCTCTCCAGAATTTTGTCAGCCAAAACGGTCAGGTGATATTGCTGGCAGGCAATCATGACCAGCATCTTGGATGGTATTTTGAGCGAGAATTTGGGCTGAAATTTACGCCAGAGCCATTTGAAGCTGATCTGGATGGATTTAAAATCCGAGTGGTGCATGGCCATCTGCTGGGCGGGCGGTCGAGTTGGAAGGGCTGGATGGAGAGTCGATTGTTTTTAAAGGCATTTGAGCAAGTACCTGATTCCATTGCAGATCGACTTGCAGGTCAGTTAAAGAAATATAACTCGCGGAATCGGAGAGTTGATAACCTGCGTCATTACATGGTTTTTGAACGATATGTACAAAGCCTGTTTTTCTCTGTGGCCGATATCACGATCCTTGGTCACATCCATCAAACAATTTTCCATGATGTCCCCATGCCAACCATCGAATTAAATGAAACCAAGTCTATTTCCAGAATCATGCCCATGGCTATACTGGGGCACTGGTTCCAGCAATCAAGCTGGTTGAAACTTGAAAATGGTCGGTCGGAATTTTACATCTGGAGTGACGATTCCCCCGCCCCCGAAAAAGTCACTGATAATCGTATTCAGAGGCCGATTTGAAAGCTTGTTGTAAGAGATAAAGGGTTTTATATTTCCAACGGTCATGGATAAGACATTCGATTGACAATCCCCGTTTCTGTAGGGTGGGGTGAAGCCCGCCTTTCGCAAATCCATGTGGAATGCCTGCACAATGAATCATCGATTGCATTTCATACACAATAGAATACGGGATTTTCAACTTGCAAATGATCGGATAAATCGACGTCATCCGTTCGCGCCACGAATGGTGGGCTTCACCCCACCCTACAGGAACTGGCAGGCGCGATAACGCGTTGTAATTGAAAATCGTCGAATCATTCGATTTCATCTTCGTCAAATTCCTCTTCATCGGAATCTGACGACTTCGAACCGAACCATTTTCTGGCCTTATTCCAGAGTTTTTCAGCTTCCAGAGCGGTGGCTGTACCGATTGGAATATCCAGAGAGAGGTCTTTAAGCAACTCAGCAAGCCCTCTGTCAGCATCGGAATGAAACCATTTTTTTCGAGGTGCCGACCACGCCAGACTTTTTTCGTTGCGGTTTTGATCTCGATGCTTTATGGCAAGGCTGCCGTCTGTATAGCCCCAGGCAGCTATGATGGGCGCGTCCGCCGATCCAGACATCTGTAGAGGCGGAATGGTGATCTCGACTGGAGTCAAGCCTTTCCCTAAAATTCTTGCTTGACTGGCTTTGAAACCGCCTCTTGTCGAGACCATTAATACAACATGGGCAAATTCGCCCAACGGTAACCTCTGATGGGTCGCAGAAGCCGCCTTGGTAAGCCTGTAATTGGACGTGGCTTCATCATATGCTGTTTTTAATGGGCCCAATTTGATGATGTCAGGCTTTTCTTCAATCAACGTGACAATATCAGGCTGAGATTGAAATTCAGGTGCTAGAGGAGCGAAATCGCCGGCTGCCGAGGGAGCGACGGCCATGGAAATACCGGAACCTGTGGCGGCTCGGCCTTTGACTCGTGGAGTTTCGAGAATTCTGGCCTCAAATTCCATCCGTTCACGTGCTCCGGGAGTGAGCAGGGCCAAACGGCGGCCCCAGCTTGGGTCGTCGCGTCGTCGTCTTGCTTCCAGCCAAAGGGGCTCAACCACCTCAGGCCAGAATCTCATTGCGGCTGGATCTTTAGCCACCCAAGGCGCGCTGGCCCTGAGAACGGCTCGCCGGAAGTCGGGATTGGAAGCCCAGATATCGGCCAGTCGATTCCACAACCGAAGTCTCTCGCGACTGACCTTGGGGGTATCCGAATCCGTGTCAAACAAATTTTCCCAATCTCTGGGTAGCCTGTTTGGCAGAAGGTGGCCTTGATCGTCCATCCATGTGTCGGCGACCACCTCATAATTCACGACCAGTTCCTTGCGAATCTTCCTTAAAAGTTCGAGCCCTGGAGTCGTTTCACGAATCGCAAGATATCTGCCAAGGATCAAAGGGCTAAGCCCCTGACGCACCTCATAGCCGCGTTCGATCAGAATCCCGGCACGGGCAATTGACGGTTCGGATCCACCCGCCACAACACTTGACGTCAATGCCAGAAGGGCTCGCGCCAACTCGGCAGATTCGTTCCGAACAGAGCCTCCAGCACTCAGGGCCCAACTCCTGGGCTGATCCATGATCATATCGGCCAGCCATCCTCCGGCCAACGATCGTTCCGTAGGGTCAAGGGCCATCGGCTCATCTTCGATAATCCGAACAAGTTCACGAACCAATGGCTCGGAAATGATGTCGATGGGAGGCCGCTGAGCATGCTTTTGAGTGCTCTTTGAAGTGGTTTGGCTGGTAAAAATGCTGGGAGAATCTGCCACCCCTCCCGAGGCCAGTTCCTCTCGCATGGTACGGGCAAAATCTGCCAGGGAAGGTTCTGAGTAGGTGGGTTCAGGCGTTTGAGCGAATCGCTTGGACGGAGTTGTCTGGCCAGGCAGAAGGTGGCGAATTTCCTCGAGTTTGCGAGCCACTTCAGCGGCTCTGTGCGGCCTTTTGACGGGATCTTTTTCGAGCAGTTGACGAATCAGTTTGTCGAGTTCTACAGGAATGGCCGGGTTGATCGACCTTGGCGACTTGGGTGCCCGTGAAGTGACCTCTGCAACGATCTCGCGAGTGGCTCCACGAAACGGAAGTTCACCGGTGACCGCTTCGTAAAGCACAACTCCTAAAGCATATAAGTCAGAAGAAGGGCTCGGCGGCTTATTCCGAAACAGTTCAGGGGCCATATAAGGCACGGTTCCCCGAAGTGCGTTTTCCTCGACCGTGTCGCCTTGCTGAAGCGCCAGACCGAAGTCTGTGAGCTTGGCTCGTAAGTCTTTTGTCAGCAGTATGTTGCCAGGCTTAATATCGCGGTGAACAATGCCCAGTTGGTGGGCTTCGTCAAGGGCTTCGGCCGTCTCTGCGAGCAGACGAACTTTTTCGTCGAGTGTCAGGTCAGGGAACTTTCGCAGAAGTGTTGACCCTTCCACGAGTTCCATCACCAGATAGAGAGGCCCGTCAGGAATCTGGCCCATGTCATAAAGACGGACCACGTGGTCGTGTGAGAGGCGGGCAACAATCTCAGCTTCAAGCCGAAGTCTCTCTGCCCAAACGGCTTGAGTCGCAAGGTCGATGGTTTTGATCGCCACTTCGCGTTTCAGGACAAGATCGGTCGCCCGATACACACATCCCATTCCGCCTCGGCCGAGGATGGAATCAATCCGGAATCGTTGGTTGAGAGTGGTGCCGATCATGCCTGTACAGATGTCGCGATGGGTCGAGTTTTTTTGTAACGTTTCGTTATCCTAACCCACCAAAGGCATCCAAGACTACGTTTTCTGCAAAAAACATGAGGCGAATTCTGGACAATCCTCGCTCTATTAGGTCATACTGACCGCTGTTGGAACCTCTCTGTAGAAAAAAAGGCTACCGAAAGTAACGGGTAGTCACTCAGAATATCTGAAAAAGAGTTCATAAGACCATGTCAGCCAAAGATGATGAGCGAGTTTTGTGTGTCCCGACCTCGGAGGTGGACGCTCTGGGCCATTTCCAAGGCTTTCTGGCAGACGCTGATCGTTATCTGGCATATCTTTTGCGACCTGGGATCGCAAAATTCGTGCGCCGAGGCGATTGCGAAACCGACCCGACCCTCAAGCAGATCATTCCCTATGTCGTTTTCTACTCAGGTGATAGGGTCTTTAATTACACCCGTGGCCGGAGTCAGGGCGAATCCCGGCTTCATGCCCTCAAGTCCATTGGAGTCGGTGGGCACGTTGCCGAAGAGGACGCTGCAGGTGGTTGTACAGCCGAAGCTTATGAAATGGCCCTTCAACGCGAGCTTGACGAAGAAGTTCGAATTGATGTGCCTGGCAAGATGCGGATCGCCGGCTTGATCAACGACGATTCCACCCCTGTCGGCCAAGTCCATCTTGGAGTGGTTCACCTCTATCATTTGACGGCCCCTGCTGTCCATCCATTAGAGGAAGGTCTTGCAGAGGCAGGATTTATCCACCTGGATCAGGCTCGTGAAACTCGTACTGAGTTTGAAACGTGGTCGCAAATCGTGCTCGACAATCTGCTGAAGCCGGATCACGATTCAGGCTCAAATTAACGAACTTTGACTCGCCCTTCACCTACCACGATCTGCAACGGCAGTTCGATGGTCTGTGGCGACTTAAGTCGAACGTAAGGGTTCTGTCCGGAGTTGTTTGTGATCTCTTGACGAACCACTTGAGGACTTGCTACGACGTGCTGTCGCTGGTCAAGCCACTTCACGATTTCAGGAAAAATCTCCTGAGGCGCAGACTTGGCCCAGACAAGGTCACAATGACCGTAATTCAATGCGTAGCCAGTGCTTTTGCCAAAGACCATGAAAGTCTTGTCAGTGGATGATAAATGGTCGAATGTCCAGCGTTTCGATTGGACATCCGCCATCACATCACCCTGGCCTGCGATAAAAATCGTGGGCGTGACAATTTTGTCGAGGTTCGCGCTGTAATCCGTTTTGCTGTCAGCAGATAGGAACTGGCCTTTGCCCAGATAGGGCTGAAGTTGCTTGAGTGCACCAGCGCCCGGATCTTCCAGCGTATAGCCATAAAACCTGTCGACAGTTAGGCTTTCGACATTATCTCGGGTATAGTAAAACCGATCGATATAAGCGAGGCCGGGTGGCCTTCCAAAACGCATGGGCCGACCAAGCCGACTGGTACTGGCCACTTTTGAGAGCAGGCAGAGACCAATGTTCGCTCTTGCCATTTCTTTGGAATCTTTGGTCGGAAAAACCACTGCGGTCGAACCCATCCCCACAAAATTCGCAATTCTGTGTCGTTCCGGATGCTCTTCCAAAAACGTAAACATAAGCATTCCACCAAGGCTATGACCAATCCAGTTTACTTGCTCATGACCGGTCCGCCTGCGGACATGTTCAAGAACGGCTGGTATGTCGTAATAGGCTTGGTCGTCGGTCGTCCATGCCCTTTCGCCCCGTTCGGGCAGGGGGGTGTTTCTCAAAAAATTGTTGGCTCTGGCAAATTTCTCAGGCGTGGAATTGCCAGAACCTCTTGCGTCGTAAACAAAAACTTCGTAACCAGCCAACGTCAGTTGCTGAGGCAGATGATTGTCTGTGATGGTCCAGAAAGTGGCGTTGAGCCCAAGCCCATGGCATAAAATAACTGGCAGTTTGGATGGATCGGGATGTTTGGGGCGATAGTGGCGAACGCCTAACAGCCAGCCATCTCGGGTTTTGATGACGGAATCATTGCAGGGCTGAAAGTCTGGCGATGGGGCACGTTCTCGGAAAGAAGCACAGCCTACCACAAAAATGCATGCAACGAACACAGCTACGATTCGCAGAAATCGTGTGTTAAAAGGGAGTTGCAGATGTGGCGAGGTCAGATGGGAGCCAGGCAATCCGTTCGGCCTCCTTGCCGAATGATTCATGTTAAACTGAGATGCTTAGGGATTCAGGCAATCATTTTTGACCTGAATCGTAAATCAGTTCAACAATTTAGATCGTTTGATAAGGCGTATCATATTCAGCAAGCAGAAGCCGATATCAGGTCAATTTTTAACGATCACCCGATCAGACCGGCACAGCGGGTATAACCGAACTTTGGGCGAGTGATCCAGCCAAGGGATGGTTAAGTTGGCTGCGATGGTTTCATGGATGTTGGTTTCCTGACTCGAATGGGGTGATTGCTGATAAAAAAATCCAAAGAGTTCAAGTTTTCCGAAAGTGGATGTTCCCAATTTGGAAAAGTATGATAGATTGGAGTAATTGCGGATTCTAAATCAAACACATCAGTCGCCTGGCAAGTGTTGATCGGGACGGAGTTCCCGGGAGCATGCTGGTGCGTAACTGCAAGGATGGAAGGATGATGTGATGACGAAGAGACGTGTTGCTACCGACGATTTGGTCAGATCTGCACTTTTGATGGCCAGTGGGTTGGTGATGGGTTTTTGGATCGCGAACCGGTCCGGGCCTGCCATCTCAGCCCAGCAGCAGGTCACACCTGCGAACGTGGCCCAAGGTGCGATGACAACCCAAATTACCGGCACACCAGGTCAGACTCAGTGGATCACGTTGGTCAATCCGGCATCTCAATCACTTGCCGTATACCGATTTGAGCCAAATAATCCGCGTGGAGCATTGAAGCTGGAGGCAGTCCGCCAATTCCGTTGGGACTTGATGTTGAGCGAGTATCAGAATCAGCCCCCTGAGGTGTCAGCTGTCGAGTCGATGACTCGCGGTAAACGCTGATAGGGTAAGGTTCATTCCGCTGTTGAGTCCGAATCGGCCTGGGTGGGTTGTGGCGTTTTTAAACAATCAGTCCGTCGTGGTTGACGGATCCGTCGCACGAGGTGAGAGATGGCCGATTTCTACAGCATGGAGGAAGCCGCCCGAGTGCTCGGGATCAGCCTGGATGAGCTGAAAAAGAAAATTCAGACTGGCGAATTAAAGCAAATTGCTGGCGGCAATGCCCCACAATTGCGGAAAAACGAGGTCGAAGAATTCGCTCGTCGCCAGGGACTGGGTTCTGATCCTGATGTTCAGTCGGGCTTAAGTCTTGATGACCTCGACTTTAACGATATTTTTCTGGGCCAGGGCGATAGCGACCTTGGTGCCCCAACCGTTGGGATTCAAAAAGCAGATATCGAAGCTGCCCTGAAACCAATCGCGTCTGAATCCAAAACCAATCCGCTCGGTGTCGCCTCTGCCGGCAAGCCTGGTGAGTCTGACATTCAAATCGTTCGTGTCAGTCCTCAAGGTGCCTCTGACTCCGATGTCCGAATCAGCCCAACCGCTGGACGTCGTGGACCAAGCGACTCCGACGTGACACTGCTCTCTTCCGAATCTGCCGAAATTGATTTGGGTGACCTGTCACCTCTCAGTAAATCCGGCAAGCCAGGTGATACAGCCGTAAATACTGTTGAACTAGGCTCTTCCGGTGAAATTCCTCTGATCGATGCTGACAGCGATTTCGACCTTTCACCCTCCGGTGTGATCGACGCCCTTCAGCCTGAATCAGGCAGCGATTTCGAGCTCACAGCCCTTGATTCCAGCTCAGAATTCGAAGTGCCCGGCACATTGTCAGCCTCTCTGGCAGACGTTTCCAAAAAACCGGCTGGATCTGGCATAAACCTTGGCAAGCCAAATGATTCTGGAATTGGCCTGGCCAATTTTGATGCCGATTCTATCGAGCTTTCGCCAATCGACGATGCTCCACCACCGAAAGCGGCTCCTAAGCCTGCTCCGGCACCAGTCCAGTCTGCGGTAAAGCCTGCCTCGGCTCCAAAGCCAAGCGATACAGGTGTTTCCGCCGCAGCATCCGCTTTTGACGACACAGATTTTGAACTCGACGACGTCTCAGGCGCAATTCCTTCCCCAGGAGCCGCTTTAGGCGATCGAACCG
>CAMCFM010000075.1 GCA_945874095.1 Candidatus Kuenenia stuttgartensis | reverse complement strand
TGTCTGGCAGTCAGAGTCGAAGAATCAGGCCTTGAACGTAATTTTTGGCGATTCTTTCGGCGATAGATCGCACGCCCTAGACGAGAGTGCAAAACCGCGCCTATGGCGATGATCAAGCCGTGAGGCCCAAGACGGACGTAGAAGGGCATTCTGGGGTTCTCATGGTCAAAATGTTTCGATTCCTGAGGTGGATTTCACCCACCACCAGAGCGGGTTCCAAGCCAGCCTGAGACAGAGTTTCAGCCCGATGGTCGACAATGGTCGATCCACCAGCAAACCGGTCTTCAAGCCAGGCATTCATCAGTGGAACTCGTGTACGGGTCAGGCCACATTGGTTACTGAAGATGACCGGAACGTCAAGATCTTCAGAAATCTGTCCCGGAAGTTCGCGACAAAGAGGCCCAAGCCGGCCCAGCAGCCAGTCGGCCTTACCGCGTCTGCTGCATGCAAATTCAGGCCATGCACTTGAAACAATCGCCAGGTCGATCTGGCCTCGATATTCCCGCCAGACGTTCTTGTAGATCATATCCGCACAGATCGCCAGCCCGACACGGCCCCAGGGTGTTTCCACGATGGTGGCCCGGCGACCTTTGCGAAAGATAAATGGTTCCCAGAAAACCAGATTTCGCTTTGAGTAATAATGAACCCGGCCATCTGGCAGGCAAAAGGTGATGGTGTTGTAGATTTCTCCAGAGTGCCATAAGGCGACCCCAGCTGCGATCCCGATCTTCCACTGCCTGGAACGTTCCGATAGATGCGAAACCACGCGATCGTTCGTGCCGCCGGCAAGTGTGGAATAGGACGTTCCAAAGCCGTAACCGCAGCAGAAAAGCTCGGGTAGAACGACCAGTTCCGCGCCTTGATTTACGGCTGCTTTAAGGTAGGTATCAGCTTGATCCAGATTCCATTCTGGCCGCCCCAGGGTGGACTGCATTTGTACTGCAGCGGCAAGTATCTTCATGGATTTAGACCGTTTTTATAATGGGCTGCGAGGCTGTGTTTTTGAATCAGAAACAGGGCGGAATCATTGACCAAACCATCGGAACCAGCGTTTTGGTTCCGTGAGAGCTGCCGGAGTGCCAGACTTGCCCTCGGTTCGCAATTGTTCAGCCCGGCCCATCAAGTCGCCGACAGGGGCGTTTTGGACAGGCAGCATATCGAAGTTCAACTCGCGTTCGTCACGCATGGTCCAAGGGGTCAGATTTTCAGAGAAAAACTCTGTGAAGAGATTGTCCCACCACGGGGCCTTCATCGGCTGAGTCACACGCTGGGTCTCAAAGCCGTCTTGAATCAGCGTGATATCGCGATCACCATAATAGGTGAAACTGCGAGAAACCGGTGTGGTGCCGATCTCTTCACCATTGACATAAACCAAGGCACCTGGTGGATTTGAGCGGATCGTATAACGACGCTCCACGCAGCCAGTGCTGGCCAGAGCCATGACGGTCCATATCAAGGCACAAAAAATTCGGGAGTGAGAAAGGCGAATTTTTCTCATAGCTTTGCGGCATCCATGCCTGAGGACAGGAATTTTACGTGCGAATCAATACAGGCAGGCATTGTGCCAAAGCCAGATTACGAATCACGCCATTCCTGCGAATGTAGGGTTAAACTATCAGATCCTCAATTCTCGACAACCCCGGATTTTTCAAAATCTCTTGGCGCACCCTAAACGATTCTGGCATATTTGGCTAGCGAGGAACGGACCTCTGAACAACCATTCTTTTCGAACACTCACTGCACGGCTGCTTATCAAATCATGCAAATCCAACGAAGTTCATCCTGGTCCCATCAGCCTGATCCGGCTACCGATTCAACTAAGCGCATCCACTGGCTGGCCATCGGCTTGCATAAAGAAGTCGAACTCGTTCGCGACCGGCTTGCGAATGCGCCTGACCTGAAGAATCTGGTCGACTACCTGCCACCGTCCGGCGAAGCTCCCACCGGGGTTGGCGAATCTCTGGCCGTTTATCCACCTGCCAGCTCAAACCTCCCTGCCATCCTGTTTTATGGACTCGGTGAATCGGCAAAATTCTCGCCCCTCAAAGCTTTTGAAGCCGCAACGGCTGCCTCCAAAACATTGGCCTCAAAGCCGGGCCGTTCAGTGACGGTCGTGCTGACTGATAGTGAAGAATCCGCCCAGATCCGTGGCTGGATTGTGGGTACCAAGGGGCCTGGCCTCAGGAAAAAAGAAGCCAATCGCCACCCGTTCGGCAGCCTGACCTTTTTAAGCCATTCCAGCAAGCTCGACGACGCTCAATTCAAATTTGCCGTAGGCGTTGGTCATAGCGTGAATCTGGCTCGCGAACTGGGCAACACTACGCCCGATGAAAAATGTCCGGAACGGCTGGCTGAAAAAGCGGCTGTGATAGCGGATGCCGCTGGCTGTGAAGTGGAAGTTTGGGACGAACAAAGGATTCGGGCTGAGCGTTTCGGTGGTCTGCTGGGCGTTGCTGCAGGTTCCGCCCGGCCCCCTCGATTTGTGATTCTCAAATACAACGGAGCCGGCACGGATTCAGCTGACCACTACGCCATTGTCGGTAAAGGGGTTACGTTCGACTCAGGTGGTCTTTCCCTGAAGCCTTCCGCTTCAATGGAAGACATGAAAAACGACATGACAGGTGCGGCCGTGGCGCTCTCTGTGATCTCTCGACTAGCTGAATCCAAAGTCAGGGTCAATGTGGTGGCCTATATGCCGATCACTGAAAACATGACCGGCGGGCTGGCCGTCAAACTTGGCGATGTTTTGACCATGCGCGACGGCACCACGGTGGAAATTCTCAACACCGACGCTGAAGGCCGCCTCATTCTGGCCGACGCTCTGGCGTATGCCGCTGAGCAGAAGCCAACTGCGATTGTGGATCTTGCCACACTCACCGGAGCATGCGTCGTGGCCCTTGGGAATCGGATTGCGGGCCTGTTCAGCAACGACGACCAAATGGCCAGCGACCTCAGCACAGCCTCAAGCCACGTGGGCGAAAGGCTTTGGCGTATGCCGATCGACGACGACTTCAAGGATCAGCTCAAGAGCACCGTCTCCGACCTGAAGAATGTCGGAACAAGATGGGGAGGGGCCATTACGGCAGCCAAGTTCCTCCAGCATTTTGTGGGCGACTGCAAATGGACGCATCTGGACATCGCCGGCCCCAGTTGGTCGGATTCCGACAGTTCCACACGCGATGCTGGTGGGACAGGCTGCTATGTGGCCACTCTTGTGGACTGGCTGACTCATAAAGCGTTATGAAATATAGACCTGTAAGAGATCGAAAAGTGGCGATTCACTGATGTGGGTCGCCTCTTTTTTTAAAATTGTGAATTTGCGATGGTTAAACGTACTTCAAGCTGGCAGGCGAGCCTTCGGCTGTTGATGTCGAGGGTTTCGAGGATTTCAAAGACCTCTTCAATCGGCCAGCCCTCGCTGCGGGCTCGTTGAACAATCCCCAGATTCTCGCCATTTTTCCCACCGGCTTTATAAAGACCAATGATTTTTTCGGCAAGCGGGTTACCGTAAAAGCATCGCTGAAAGAGCCCGAAATCGGAGTGGTCAAGTTCGTGCCAGAAGACTTGGCCCTGAAGATGCTCCACCCATCGCTGTCTTAAAAAACGGTCCCAATGGTGCACCAGCCAGTCGTGGATGGCCTTTTCGCCCAAATCACGGCCGGCTTTTTCGCTTTCAATCCATTTATGAAGCTTGACTTCTTCATCAGTGGCTTGAATCAAGCTTTTTTGTGGCTTGCTGGCAACCATCATCGTGCGTCACGACCTGAGATGATAGATTTGTCCCGCTATTGATATGTCGCGGGAATGAAGAGAGCTAAGATCCAGTATATGTTGCTTGCCCATTTTTACCAACGATAGTTTTAAATTTCAGGCATCCAAAAACTGATAACAGGTCATCAATCAACTGACTCTTGTTCACGACAACGTATCGAGCCTACGCTGAAAAATGACCACAACAGGCGCTTTTCTTAACGACGGGTCCAAATCCATCGGGCTTGACTGAATCTCCTGACACCACTCGATCAGCTCTTTTAAATCTTGCCCGAACTCGTTCAATTTATTGCTGTCAAGCAGCTTGCGAAACAAATCCTCCGCTCGACGAGCATGTGTGATCGCTCCTGCCATGACACCTTCCCTCAGCTTCACCCCTGAGGCGGCCAACTTGATCAGCGCCTTGAAAAAATCGGCAATATCGCCCGATCGGCCTGCAACATGCCAAAGTCCTTCCCAGACTTCATGGGCTTCCCAATAATAGCCAGCGTTGAAAAGCTCGATTCCCGACTGATATTCTGAACTTTCACGCCAGCTGTCAGGATCGATCGCCAACGGCTTCGATTCAATGATATGATAGGAATGGCCAGCCGGATGTGAATTCGGATGCGGCCACCCTCCGCCTGGGACATAGGAATAGGCAGGGAATTTGGTCGGCATGGGCTCGTTTTGATCCTCCCGGAAACCTTTGAAACAGAGGCGTTCAAGCCGCAATGACGACACCATCCACGCATCGCCCACTGGTCATTCTAAACGCTGTGGGCCTGACTCGGCGACTACTCGCCCATGCTCCCCGTCTGAACGCCCTGGCGAAGGCCGGCTGGGTGAAAGGCTTGAACGAGGTTCTCCCCGCCGTCACCTGCACGGCTCAGGCCACCATGCTGACCGGCAAATTGCCACAAGAACACGGAGTGGTGGGCAACGGCTGGTACTTTCGCGACACCGGCGAGGTCCGGTTCTGGCAGCAATCACGCGACTTGATCCAGTCACCCACATTCTACGACGTTCTCAAGCAGCGTTTCCAATCGCGTGGCCAGAATTTTCGAACCGCCAAACTCTTCTGGTGGTTCAACCAGGGCGCCGATGTCGCCTACGGCGTGACCCCAAAGCCTTACTATGCCGCCGATGGGAACAAGGCGTTCGGCGTTCTCGGATCGCCCGACGGCCTCACGGAGAATCTCGAAGCCATCCTCGGGCCATTTCCATTCCACACCTTCTGGGGCCCCAAAGCTGGCCTACCTGCCACCACCTGGATCAGCATGGCTGGCTCGCAAGTGCTGGGCGAACACCTTCCAGACCTCACCATGATGTATCTGCCCCACCTCGATTACGAACCACAACGTCACGGCCCTTCTGGCTGCGATATGGCAAAACTGGTGAATGAGCTGGATACCGCCACCACACCCATTCTTGAGGCTGCAAAGCGTGTTGGGGCTGATGTTTGGGTGGTCAGCGAATACGGTCATTGCGATGTCTCCAAACCCGTGGCCATCAATCGTGAACTTCGCAGGGCAGGGTATCTGAACGCCCGAAGTGGCCCGTTTGGTGAAGTGTTTAATCCCTTGGACAGTCGGGCCTTTGCGGTGGTCGATCACCAGCTGGCCCATATCGTGGTGCGTGACCGTTCGGCAATTCAGGCTGTGGCTGAACTTGTAGCCCAGATTGATGGAGTGGGGCAAGTGTTTGTAGGCGATGCCCGCGAATCGATTGGCCTGAATCACCCGCGAAGTGGAGAGATTGTCGCCCTTTCAGATCCTGACGCGCACTTCATTTACCCATTCTGGATGGACGATGCCGAGGCTCCCGATTATGCCAGAACGGTCGACATACACCGCAAGCCCGGCTACGACGCCTGTGAGCTGTTCTTTGATCCTGAGCTGAAGTTTCCGATGTTGAAAATGGGCAGGAAACTGATCCGAAAGAAGCTCGGCTTCCGCACACTTTTCAACGTCATCCCGCTCGACGCTTCACTCGTCAAAGGCAGCCACGGCCTGGCATCGGCAGACCCTCTCGATCGACCACTCTTTATAGGCAATGGCCCTGAACCGTTTTCGAACTCAGAAGGCCCGATGGGTTCAGTGTTCGAATCCGTACTGCGCCACTTCGGCGAATCCTGAGAACCTCGGAACAGCCGTTGGCATCGAACTGTCTCTAAACCCCAGTCACGCTCAGAAGCGAATTTCTGTAGGCACGGTACCCTGACCTCGTTATTTCGCATAAGTCATAAAACCCGAATGCATCGATAGATCAATGGATTTGGTTTGAGGGCTGAAGGCCCGTCCCATACCAGCCTTGGGCAACGCCCAAGGACGGCGTAAGCCATTATAAAATAAAGCTTTACCATCCCTTCTGTCTCCGCACGTCCTAGGCCGTTGGCCTAGGCTGGTATGTACCGCACCGTTGGTGCTTAAAGCCTCTATGATCAAGCTGTTATACTTTAATCCCAGAAAATTACCGAAAGATGTGATATACAACGAGGTACCCTGACCGGGCGGGCTTTTACTCTTTCAGTCAATACGCATGCAACATGCTACGTGAAAACAACTTGCATTGTTCCAAAAATTAAAACCAAAGCCCGCCATGTCAGGGGGCATGGCCTACTAGATAGCCTGGAACCGTTGAGTGTCTGAAGTTGGGCGTCTGCCAACAGATCTGCGACAGCATGCCGCGATCGGATCATACGACAATAATTTCTTCTAATAAGCAACAAGCGAATTCCGAGGGTTTTTGGATCGAATCTTGCAAACACTTTTTTTGTAGGGAGATAAAAAAAGTGTTAAAAAGTGTTACCGACGAAAACCGCTGCGTTTACAGGATTTTTAAACCGATATAAAGGATTTTGTGTGCTATAACTGGGAGAGTAATGCCAGCTGCGAATCGCCCTGTGGATGTCGAGCGGGATTGGAGCAAGCCATGATTCTGGCCAGTTCCTAAAACGATCATTCGTCGCATAGATTGCTTGAGTTTTCGAAGATTTCGAATAGACTGTTATAACAGTCAAGTCGAACATTTCAGTCATTTCAGAAAATAACGGTCATGATCCTCACACCGGCATCACAAAAATTTATTCTCCACTGGGGTGAGATGGGGCAAGCCTGGGGCATCAATCGGACCATGGCCCAGGTTCATGCCTTGCTGTTCGTTTCCCCTGACCCATTGGATGCCGAGCAGATCAGCCTTCTGCTGGACGTCAGCCGATCGAATGTCTCCACAAGCATCAAAGAATTGATCACCTGGGGCGTGATAAAAAAAGTCCACCTGATTGGCGACCGCCGGGATCGATTCGAAGCCTTAAAAGACGTGATGGAAACCTTCAGGGTGATCATGGCTGAACGCAAAAGACGTGAGATGGATCCAACCATTTCTCTGTTGGAACATTGCGTGGCAGAAGCGAAAACCGGTGGAGATACGGACCAGTACACCGGCGAGCAACTTCAGAAAATGCTCGAATTTGTTCAGATGATCACCATCTGGTATAGCCAGGTCGATCGTCTAAGTTCAAATTCGATGAAGCGTCTGCTAACAGCTGGCGCCAAAATCGCCACCTTCTTCGGCACCAGCGATAGCAAGCCCCTCGTTGAAGATTAAAGCGGTTTTAACGTCATTTCTCAACAGGCAGCTCAGGCCGTTCAGCCCACTCGTTCCAAGATCCATCATAGTTCGAAAGTTGGTCGTAACCAAGCTGATCGAGCGCGAAGAGGGCGATCGTCGCAGCCACTCCTCCATTGCAGTAAGCAACAATCGGCTTGTCGGGCGTAAAGCCTTTATCTTCAAGAACCTTCCGCACCTGATCAAGCGGTTTGAAGCCGTTTTGGTCGATAAATAGTTCGCGAGGCACTGAGATCGCCCCAGGAATGTGGCCTCCGCGAGAGCCCCTGCGTTTCGTGCCTGTGAATTGGGCTGTATCGCGAGCGTCCAGAATCTGAATTCCAGGATTTCCGATCATACCCAGCAAGTCGGCGTAAGTCTTGCGCCATTCAGGACGAATGTTGACATTAAACTCGCCTTGAGGAACCTCGACAGGGCCGTCCTCCAATGGCCTTTCCTCGGCATTCCAGCGCAGATATCCACCCTCAAGCACACTGACTTTATCGTGCCCGTAGTATTTCAAGGCCCACCAAAGCCGTGTAGAGAATTGACCACCAGCGTGGTCCACCGCAATCACGTGCGTATCGTTGCTGATCCCTCGCTCAGCCATGGCTTGCGCAAAGACTTCGGGGGGAGCGATCTGCACGGAAACAGAATCCGTTTTGTCGATAATGTCTTGCGTCCAGTCGGCATAGACGGCCCCTGGAATATGACCATGAAGATATTCTTCATAAGCACCTTTATAGGTGGCTTCCTCAAGGCCTGGCTCGACCAGCTTTGCCACCACATAACCTCTCATATCCACAACTCTTATACCGGGATTTGAGAGATTCTGATTGAGCCATTCGCAGGTGACTTGGGCAGGAACTTTATTAGCCATGGCAGGAAAATGCTCCAGAGGAGAGTGGTCGGGATCAGGGTCAAGCCGTTAATCTCTTAATATACGAATCTAACTGGGCTGTTGCCTATGAACAATGTTCCAACGAATGGCGATGTCATGAAATCTGTTGTTCTCTCCGCGATTGGCGAACCTTCAGAAGTCCTGAAATGTATAGACCGGCCGATTCCTGAGCCAGGCCGTGGTCAGGTGAGGGTGAGAATGATCGCCAGCCCGATCAATCCATCGGATCTGATGCTCACGCGTGGCCGATATATGGTGAAGCCTGAGGTAGGCACATCGCTTGGTTATGAGGGAGTGGGAATTGTTGAAAAGGCCGGCCCGGGGCTGTTGGGCAAGTATATGGCTGGCAAGCGGGTGGCGGTGCTGAACGCTGCGGGTGGGAACTGGTCGGAATATGCCGTTCTGCCTGCAAATCGTGTGGTGCCCGTGCCTAAGGACCTACCTGACGAACAAGTGGCGAGCTTTTTCGTGAACCCGGCCACAGTTTTGTGCATGGTCCGCGAAGTCTTGGGCGTGCGTCGCGGTGATTGGATTTTGAACAATGCCGCAGGAAGTTCGCTGGGAAAGATGATCATCAAGCTCGGCAAACGAGATGGTTTCAAGACCTTGAACGTGGTTCGCAGGGAATCGTTAATCCCTGAATTAAAAGCACTTGGGGCTGACGAGGTACTGGTCGAAGGGAACGGTTCGCTGAGTGAATCGGTGGCCCGGATTGTGGGTCAGGGTGGGCTGAAGTATGCGATTGACCCAGTGGCAGGCCAGAGCGGGACAGATGTGTTTGAAAGTCTTTCACATGAGGGACATATGCTGGTTTACGGAACACTTTCCGGCCAGCCTTTGACGATCAGCCCACGTCCTTTGATTGCTGGGAAGCGGCTTGAAGGATTTTATCTCGGGCATTACATGCAGAAGCGTCCACTCTGGAAAAACTTGCTTTTGTTCAAGGAAATCGCTCGCCTGATTCGTGAAGGTGTCTTGGATACCCCTCCTGGGCCACGGTTTACGCTTGACCAGATCGCTCAGGCCGTGGTTGCGGCGGAACAGCCAGGGAAGGACGGGAAGGTCATGCTGACGATCAGTTAAGCTGGACTGTTGGAAGCTGATAAAACGGGTGAATTCAAAAAAAACATGCATTTTGGGCTTGCCAATCGGGTGGTCCAGACAGCATATTAGTGGCTTAAGCCTCGCACGTGAGTGCTTGCCAGAAGATTGCGCACATGGAGTCGATCGGAAAAAAATGAATTCCACCGGAGCCCAAGACTGGCGAGCCATTGCACTCATCGCCGCCGGCGGTGAGCGTCTGTTGTGCCTTGGTGAATCAGCCTCGCAAGTGCGAGCCGCATACGCCGGTGCCTGGACAGAAGTGATTCGCGATGAGGATCGCCCGACCGTCAAGCAAATCAGCCTCCAAAAATGGGCTGGCAAAGTTTGGCAAGGTCAGTGGGAGCACCAGTCTTACTTGACTCTCCCCACAGGCCGTGGCGCTCGCGTCTCGCATGATGGTGATATCGCCATTGCCGAAGACCTTTCTGCGATTGACGATGAACTGATCATCGAACCAGACGAACTGATCGCGGATAGCGATGAAGTCGGCGAATTTCAGGAACTTCCTGATTCACCTGAAGGCGACGATTCCGAATAATTTCGGAATCTTTTCGCCCTTAATCTCAGACATTCTCAATTGGATCTGATTCCAAACGACTGGCCCAGACTTTCAGGTCTGGGCATTTTTGTTTGATCAAATCCGCCATAAATTCCATCGACCGGCGTTCGCTGGCATAATGTCCCAGAATTACGGTTGCCAGACCAGACTCGCGAGCTTTCAGTACCGTATGAAACCTAAGCTCTCCTGTGACAAGGGCTTCAGCGCCGGCTGAAATGGCGGAATCCACAAGATCGTCGCCCGCTCCACATGCGATAGCGACCCGTTCCACTTTTTTGCCCGTTTCAGGGTTCAGAAAACGCCCAAATTGAGTGGCCGAAGACCTCAGGCCAATCGCGGCAGCCTTTGCAAGTTCCTCAACCGTCAATGGTTTCGACAGATTTCCGATCCGCCCGACACCATCATTCGTTTGTGTGGCCACACCTGCCAAAGGATAAATATCAATCGCAGGATCTTCGTAAGAATGAGCTTGCTTAATGGCGTCTAACACTCTTCTATGAATGGCTTTATAGCAGATGATCTCAAGCCGGTGTTCAGCGGCATTTTCACGCGAACCGACTTGGCCAACAGTCGGATTCGCCCCTTCCTGCCCATAAAACGTTCCCATCCCAGGCGTGCTGAAACTGCACTCGCGATAGTTCCCGATCTGCCCTGCACCGGCGTTAAACGCGGCGTTGCGCACAGATTCAAGATTGTCGTCGCCAACGAACACGACAAATTTCACACAATCAGGGCCCGCCGCTGGACGGATCGGAAGGGCGTTAATCAAACCTAACACATTCCCTATATAAGCGTTAGCGCCTTCCTTAGCACCATCCCAAGCGGTGTGATGGCTAATGACAGCGATGCCCTTTCGTGCCAGCTTCCAAACAATATCGGAACCAGCCTGATCGGCACGAATCACCTTGGTCGGGCGAAACAGAATCGGGTGATGTGCGATCACAAGTTCCGCGTTTTCAGTGACCGCTTCATCAGCAACATCAGGCGATAGAGTCAGGCATGTCATCACCTTATGAACTTCAGAGGCTGGATCGCCTAGCAACAATCCAACATTGTCCCACGATTCAGCAAGCCTCAGTGGGGCGATTTGATCCATCAATTTCATGATCTGCTGAAGCTTCATTTTTGGTGGTCCTTTGCGAGCATCCTCAAAAGTACATTTTCCGCCAGATTGTCCTTAATGACGATGCGACCGGGCCAGGACTTGCAAAATGGCGACCTCTCCACTGACCCACTGTCAGGATTCCCCTTAAAGCATTCATAAGCAAAACCTCATCGGCTTCAACAAGCATTTGGGTGGTGATTTTTTGGAATGAAATCTCGGCCCCAAAATCACTTAAAGCCTTGCTTGCAATGCTATAAAGGCGTGGACCAGACTCAGTCGGGCCAATCAGAGACTGGTTTTTCACGATCAACAAACTCGTCCGGGAACCTTCCCACAAGTGACCAGATGCATCCTGAGAAAGCTTTTCATCCGCTCCAGCAGCCTGAGCCTCTTCAAAAGCTCGGCGGCGGAGCCAGTAATTCAGGGATTTATAGCGAATCAGGGGATCGCGCTCATCAACCGGCCAGAAATCATCGGCCAGTGTCAGTCCATCGGTTTTCACAATCCCAAGTGGATAAGCGGTCACCCAGAGGCTGCAAGGCTCCGTTGACGATCCACCCGTCAGGGTCAGCCTCAATCGTGCTGAGACATCCGCCAAGCCTGATTGCTTGACCAATTCCTGCAAGTCTTGAATTTCAGGCAGTTTGGAAACCGAAATCGGGAGCCTGAGCTGATCAGCAGATTCAAGCAGCCTTTGCCTGTGCAGTGGCCAGAGCGGAACCGTTCCGCGTTCTGCCCGGACAGATTCGAACAATCCAAGGCCATGCTCAAAGGTTTGATCCGTCGCAGGAACCATGATCGAATTTAGAGGGAGGATCTGCGACTCAAACCAAGCCAGTGTCTCAGGGGATTTCTGATCGTTGCTCATGGGTAAGGCGTCTCCAGAGCAGCTTTCATTCCGGCAGCCTTACTCAAAGTCTCGTTAAACTCTTCCTCAGGAACACTATCGGCAACGATCCCTCCACCCACGTTATAACTCCACACATCACCTGACCTGACAATGGTTCGAATCGAAATGTTCCACGCAGATCGCCCATCCATGCCAATATAGCCAATCGCGCCTGTGTAAACGCCCCTTTGATGGGTCTCCAATTCTTCGATAATCTCCATGGCCCTGATTTTCGGAGCGCCGGTGATCGACCC
>CAMCFM010000074.1 GCA_945874095.1 Candidatus Kuenenia stuttgartensis | reverse complement strand
TTGCGTCGTTCTGAAATTAAAGCCAAATCCCGCCATGTCAGGGGACATGGCCTACATAACATGTTGTCGATTTAAGGATTATGAATCGCCGTTGGGCTCCGCTCCAAATCTCAGACTAAACTCCAGATTTCAGAATGAGAGGGGTATAGGACGTGCTAGTTTTATGTTATGAATTCGGAATCAGAACCGATCGATCAAATAGTATAATTACACGAACACTCTCAATGCCGTCACCCCGGAATCCGACATGAGCCTAATTATTAGTCCCTTCAGAATCAGAGGGGGCATCAAGAAGTTCCGGTTGAAACAATTCTTGAACGCCCCACTGCATTGATTTCATTCACTTTACGACGATTGTCACTTCTTCAATGGAACCATCCAGATGTTCCTGAATTCCACAGGGTTGCCGTGATCCTGAAGGTGCAAAGGGCCAGGTGTGGATGGGTCTCCACCCATGCCTGAGACGGTGTTATCAATTTTGATCAGCACGTCTTTATGGATCAATTGGCCGTTCTGGCGAACAGTGATATGAGCTGGTTCAACTTTCTTGCCATTCTCAAAAACAGGAGGTGTGAACTCAATGTCGTAGGCTTGCCAGACAGTCGGCGCTTTGCAGGCATTGACCAGCGGTTTGGCGACTTTGTAGATGCCTCCACAGTCGTTGTCTTGGCTGTCAAGCCCATAACTGTCAAGAACTTGCACTTCATATCGGCCTTGCAGATAAACCCCGCTGTTGCCACGGCCCTGGCCTTTGGATTTGGGCATGTAAGGCACCCGAAATTCGACATGCAGATGGACTGGCTCTGAGATCAGGGCCTTTGAAATGACCCCTCCCTTGGTCACTTGTAAAGCATGACCATCCGTCAGTTTCCAGTCGATCGGCGACTTGCGGTCGTTTTTTGTGAACCCGTCTGTCGATTTTCCATCAAAAATTACGGTTGCGTTGGCGGGTGCAGGGGTCGATGGGTAGTCCACCTTATCAGCAGGTTGCTTCAGCTCAAGACCATCAATGTGGGCGTAAGTCGCTTCATTGACAGGAGATTGGGCATGTAAACCGGAAAGCGTGCATAGGCTGCTGGATACGAATATCCCGAAAATTCGTTGAGATCGCGTCAACCGGATGGTCGTCATGGTCGATAACCTGATTATGTGTAGGTTGGTGATGTGGATTTCTGGTTGCGAACGGTTTCCGTCCCTGTTCCCATGAGAGAGTTGGGATGATATCCGTTCACGATCATCGTCAGTCGTAGACTGGGCCTTGTCAACACCCTTGGTCCAGTTTGGAGAAGAGTGACCCATGCGTCGATCAAGGCGAGGTGGCGGTTTCCATCAGGAATTGGGCGGATCAGGCGAAGATTCGTTCGTTGCTGTGGTTGTCACGAAACTGACTGGAGCACTCCTGTTCATCCTGCTCCTGACCATGGTCATCATGGCCTTGATCCCAAAGGCAGATATGGCCACCCCAGGCTCGGCCGAAGCCACTAAAAAAGCACCAAGCCTGCTCTTGGAAGTGCCTGAGATTTTGCCTGAAGCGATTGCTGGAAGACCCTATCAGTTCACGTTTTCCGTCAGAGGCGAATCGTCAGCTCCGCTACAGTGGTCGATTCAGGACGCTTTACCGGACGGTTTGATTTTTGATGAAAAAGCGGGACGATTGACGGGTGCGATCAACGGTGAATCTCCAGAAACCATTCCGCTCACCATTCAAGTGACGGACGGTCGAAGTGTTGCAGGAGCCGTGACCCAACTTCCAGTTTGGAATCCAGTGAAAAAGGGGCCGGACGGAGAGCCTTTGGAACCTCTCGAAAAGTTTGCCGGAATGCCGATGCAAGCCTGGGTCTCTCAAGGGTTTGGACTTGCCTTGATCTGGTTCGGCCACCTTGCAGGCGTTGGGGTGATTGACAGGATGGAGTCGATCCACGTGACCTCTGATCCGGGTTCAACTCCCAAAAACTCCGGCCGATTTCGGCTCTATCGGCTTGGTACCTGGCTGGTCAGCCTGATCGCAACTTGCGCTATTTTGGCATGGATCTGGATGTAAGACGTAAGCCGGATTCGGGCCTGAATCCGGATCTGTGGCATAAGAGTCTGTAAAATAAAGACTTCCGCTTGATGAAGCCGCTGGTCTAGGTTCTTTTTAAACAATAAGAATATTTCACAAAATTATTGGAGAAATCGGGCCGCTTCAGATAAAATTGTCGCTAACAGTAGATATGGCTATAGGTTTGTCAATGTATTGATCCTATCTGAGAGGGTCATGAAGTTGCACATCCTTTATCCTTGTACGAGTCATCGACCCATCTTTCTGAATCAACGATCACGGTATAACAATCTGAAGGGGTTTCGGCAATGAAACGCTCAGCACTGGTTTGTATGTTGGCTGCCGGGACGTTGATGTCCCAATCCGCTATGGCTCAACGTAACGGCGCGGCTGCCAAAAAATCAGCTGGAAGTGACACAACTCCAGCTCAGGGCCAAACCGCTCCTGGTGGTACCGGTGGTCCAGGCGGTGCCGGTCGTGGTGGTCCCGGCGGCGGCGGACCAGGTGGAATGATGGGTGGGATGCGTGGAATGATGGGCGGCGGCGGGATGATGGGCCGTTTGGCAACATCACCTGCCATGCTGATCCGCAGCGAAGCGGTTCAGAAAGAGATCAAACTGACGGCTGAGCAGAAAGAGAAGCTCAAGAAGGCTGACGAAGAGCAAAACGAAAAGCGTCAGAAGATGTTTGAAGATATGCGGAACCAGGCCCAGCAAAAGCAGGGTGGCCAACAAGGCCAGGCTGGTCAGCAGGGTGGCGGCCGAGGTGGTCCTGGCGGTGGGATGGACTTCACGGCCATGCGTCAGATGGGTGAGCAGATGGCGAAAGACGCCGAAGCGGGCATCAACAAAATTCTGACGGCTGCCCAGAAGAAACGGCTGGCAGAAATTGGTCTTCAAGTGGAAGGCCCGATGGCGATTATTGAGCGTGAAGATATTGCAAAGAAGCTGAACATTACGCCTCCACAGAAGACCAAACTGGTTCAGGTCAAAGCTCAATCTCAGGAAGCCCAGCAGCAACTTCGTGGCCAAATGGGCCAAATGTTTGGCATGGGTCGTGGAGGTCCAGGCGGTGGAGGTGGTCCTGGTGGTGGAGGACAACCGCAAGGTGGAGCCCCCGGTGGCGGTGGAGGTGGTGGTCGTGGCGGCCGCGGTGGCCAGCAAGCCCAAGCTCAGCCAGGTGACAATAATAACGGCGGTGCACAGGCGCCCGGTGGTCCAGGCGGTGGTGGTCGAGGCGGTCCAGGCGGATTTGGCAACATGACGCAGGAAGAACGTACCAAACGCATGGAAGATATGCGTAAGGGTATGGAGAAAATGCGTGATGATTCGAACAAAGTTCGCGACAAGATGGAAGCTGCCATCATGAGGGTTTTGACCAAGCGTCAGGAAGAAGCCTTCAAGAAGATGTCTGGCGAGGAATTCGACATCGATTCGATCATGACAACCATGCAAGGTGGTCCTGGTGGACCCGGCGGCGGCCGAGGCGGTCGTGGTGGTCAGCCTGCTGCTCCAGCAGTCGACTGATTCGTCAACGCGATTTATCGAAATGAATCCATCAAGGGAGAGCATTCGCTCTCCCTGATTTATTTTTGGTGATTCATCGACACAAGTTTTAGGGCCAAAGGCCCGACCCATACCAGCCTTGGGCAACGCCCAAGGTATTCGTAAGACACTAAGAACTAATTGCTTACCATCCCTCCACCGCACGGACTCAGGACCTTCTGGTCTTGGGTCTGGGCGGTGGAGGGAATCAGGTATTACTTTTTCTTTTTCATTCTCACCACCAAGTCCGCTGGCCTTGGCTGATATGGGTCGCACCGTTGGTGCTTAAACCCAATTCAAAAAATGTTTTATGGACCACCCCGGAATCCGATATGTGCCAAATCGAATTTGTGAAAAGGTTTGGGCTTTAAGCCAATCAACCGAAACCAATCGCCTCGTAACCGACTGGCTCACCTCAGGCAAGCCGTTTTCGAAGCAGCGCCAACTCTTTTTCCAGGCGTATTTTGCGTTCAGTCGGCCTGGGCCAGTCGAGATCCTCGTTCTCAAGGATCGTAATAGTCGCTTCCAGCATCTCTCTGGGCAAGTCCATCCTGCATTCCACATGCCGGATCACCACACCCGCCCATGCCAGTTTCGACTCATCATCGAGCTCCTGTGCCACCCCTTCAACCATCTCATCAAGCGCAGCCAGCGACTCTTTCAATGTTTCTTCATTCGCCAACTGTTCGTGCACCTTCTCGTATGGCAAGGGGTTACGATCATCCATAAGTTCTTCGTACCGGTCTTCGTGAACACGGTCAAAGCCTGCGTCAAGCGCATCGTGCGCCAAGTCGTTCTCGTAGCTCTTCACGCCCCAGTAACCCATAAGTCATTTCTCCTCTTTTTTCTGTTCTGATGGTCTGTATGGCGATTGATTTATGAAGCTTTTCAATCAGCTCTTCGACGGATTCACTGTTGAGGCCTGACCTGTCAAAACAGGGGCGTCCACTTCCGCCAATCGCCCTTTGGCTGTCGCAAATCGACCTTTGGGCGGAACCAGTTGGCCAAATGAAGATGCTCCCGGGCGATGCGTGTCCAAGCCAAGATAGATCGCCTCAAACCCTGTTCTTGATGTGACATAGGTCTCATGGTAGATCGCGAAATCCTGACGTTTTCGCTGGCGTTCCAAGACTTCCTTCCACCACGACGTATGAGGCTCAGTGTGCGTCCAGGCCATCATCAATTCCGGATCACTCCAGTACTGCATAAATCCGCAATGATTCCACCTCAGAATCATTCGTTCACTCTTCAGCAACCCAGACTTCTGATCCATCGCCTGTCTGGAGGATCGATCAACAGCTCTGGCAAACCGCCACATTTGCGGCAAGGCTCGTGGCTTCAAAGCAATCATGCCAATACGAACGAAGCAGAATCGTTCGCCAAACGGTTCCGGCCATTGCCATGCAAAAGCTTGATTCATCATGAGCGAAACGTTTGTCTCAAAGATTCGAGCCGCGTAATTTCACATTTTCCATCAGCCACTTCAAGCGCTTTGGTGGTGCGACGAAAGTGGGGACCTGAATCGGCGTTTCCTCAACAAATTCGCGTGTTGAAAGCACACGTCCGTCAATCCTTCCAAACACGCAACCCGCCTCCGATGTGATCACAGCGCCTGCCATAACATCATGCCTGAGTTCACCTTTGAACGTGGTAGAGACAAATCGGCCACACGATGTGAACGCCAGTTCGCAACATGCAGAACCCATCGTCCGCAAACGGCCTGGGAGAGTCTGATTATCAATCGCCCGGGCCGCATTCGAATCCACCCCGACATTGTCCTGCGGATGAAAGCTGGCTGAATCTTTGGCGTAAATCCTTTTGCCGTTGAGATATGCGCCTTGACCGATCACTGCTGAATAGGTCTCGCCCAGTTGGGGGATGGCGATCACACCCAGCACGGGCTCGCCCTGATACGCCAGACCGACGGAAATCGCCCATAAAGGCAATTGGTGAACAAGGTTACCAGTCCCGTCAATCGGGTCGATCGACCAGAGTCTTGGGCCGCCCGAGCCAGTATCGGCATATTCTTCGCCGGTCAAAGTGTCTTGAGGAAACCTGACTGCAAGTTCTGCTCTGAGAAGCTTTTCCAGATCTTTGTCGAGATCCGTGACATAGGTGGCGTTCGATTTCTCTTCAGGGGTTGCGGTTTCAGCCCTCTCCAAAGCGATCCGCCCGGCTTCGGCCACCAAGCCAAGCACACTTTCCATATCTCTCAGAAGCTCATTTGTCAGGGTGTCGGTGATTTCCAACATTTTTCGTTCTCAAGAGTGATTTCGGTTTTACGTCTGAAGGTCTTATCTTATCAACCAACGCTTTTCAAGGCGTCATGAATTTGGAATTTTTAAGAGCACCCGAGCCAGTCGGCCAAGACAGATTCGGCTCCAGATTCGAGGACTCCGCTTTTTCGACTTGCCAATTCGATGATTTTCGGGTAAATTAATTTCGTCAGAACGCGGATCGTTTCTAAAAATGGTCCCGTATGGCGGCGTGGCTCAGTGGTAGAGCAGCGGTCTCATAATCCGCTTGTCGTGGGTTCGATTCCCTCCGCCGCTATTTTTCGATCACAGTGAATTCAGTTCAGGATGAATTGAATACTGTCAGTCGATGTGCTCGACCCAAAACGGATCACGGATGCTCCGAAAGGTCATATTCCTCTTCCTTCTGTTCGCCTGCTCAAGGCCCCATCTGGCAAAAGCCCAGCCGGTTCAGCCTACCCCTCAATCATTTCAAAATCATCGGTTTACGACATTAAACGTTCCCCCCGATCTGCCGGACTATCAAATCCATGCAGAACTCGATATTCATAAACGACTGGTAAAAGCCAGCCAAAAAGTCACTTATAAAAATCGTACCACCGCAGCTCAAAGCGAAGTTGTATTTCACGTTTATCCGAAATATCGAACGGCCCCCAGCGCTAAACTCAAACTGGCGAAAACCCTCGAAGTCCTACGGCTCGGCCCCGACGAGGCCATCGACCCCAAAGGCGATCGCCTTCAAGTGCAATCCGTAAGTATTAATGGCCAGACTGTAAGCCCGAAATACGAGGGCGACGATCAAACCATTATGGCAATTGCACTGAATGCCCCACTAGAACCCGGCCAATCGATTCAAATTGATATTAATTTCACTCTCGACCTGCCCAATCAATGGGGCCGCTGGAGCCACCATCAAGGCATCACCACACTTGTGAACTGGTATCCAGTCCTGACAGTTCCCGATCAGAATGGCCAGTGGTCGCGTGAGCCGTTTGTCCCATGGCACCAGCCCTGGCACCAGGAAGCGGCTTATTATCAGGTGACATTGCAATTGCCCGCCGATCAGGTCGTGGCATCGACCGGGAAAATCATTGAAACCCATGCCGTTGATGAAACCCGGAAACGGATTACGATTGATGGCCCACCCGCCCGCGATTTTGCTCTGGTCTGTTCAAACCGGTTTCAAACTTTCGAAATGCAGGTCGGGCACATCAAAGCCCGCGTTCTGGCAGATAAAAAACATGCGGATAATGCTCGCAGGGCTCTGGAATATATGGCGGAAGTGCTGCCAATTTATGAAGAATGGTTTGGAGCATTTCCTTACGATGAAATGGAAGTGGTGACTTCGTTTTTTGGATGGAATGGCAATGAATGCTCCGGGCTGGTCATGATCGACGACCGCGTCTTTAATTTACCAGCCGCCGGCGAGCGTTACATGGACCACCTGATTACCCACGAAGTGGCTCACCAGTGGTGGTGGAACGTGGTCGGGACCAACGGTTATACCGAAACATTTATGGATGAAGGGCTGGTCAATAGCATTACAGCCAAGCGACTTGACTTGAAATATGGCCGGAATGCGCCTCTGATTGTCTGGCCCAAGGGCTTTGGGTGGCTTCCGTCGATCGGTCGCGAAGATTTGCGCATGGCCAGTTATTACAAGTGGAAAGCCCAGGGAAATGGTGGGCCGGTGATTCAGGATTTAAATGGGATGTCAAATCTCAACGCACTTTTCAGCCTAGCCTATGACCGGGGCGGGAAAGTGGTGGATATGATTAATAATCGCATGGGCGACGACCGATATTTTGCATTCCTTCAAAGTCTCTACAAAAAGCATTCGTTTGGGATTTTGCATTATGAAGAATTAAAAGCGGAACTCGATCAATTCGACGCCAATCAGGCATGGCCAGCCAGGCTTGATGCGTGGCTTGTTCAGCAGGCAGATACCGACTGGCAAATGAAATCGGTGGATATCAAGCCGCCTGCAAATCCGCTTGCATCTGGAATTAAAAGAGATGACAATCTCTATAAAGTGACCGTTGAAATCACTCAGAATGAAGATCTCGATGAGCCCACCGAATTGGCCGTGATTGCAGGCGAGGAAACACTGAGCATACCGATTCGCCCTGACGATGGTGATTATGCGATCCCGAATGGGCGAGTGGAACGAATTGAATCTGAAAATGCGGATCATCCTGTCTATCGGATTACATTAAACCTTCCATCAGAACCGACTCAGGTGGAAGTGGATCCTGACCACCGATTGCTCGATACAAAGCCATCCAACAACGTCTGGAGACCGAATTTCCGATGGCGGCTTACGCCAGCAATCACACCTGTTGATACATCGGAAATGTTCCAGGCGTATGACAGACCAAGTTTCATTGTCGGGCCGTTTGTCGATCAAAATGCACGCGGCGGTGTAAAAGTTGGCCTTTTCGCCCCCAACCGAGCCACAATCAACGGCTTTTTTGGAGCCATGCCCAGCCTCGACCGAATTATCGCTGGTGGTGAAGCCAAATTGACGTATCTCTACGGAACGAACTGGAATGCCGGGATTTTTTATGAGGATGGTATTAACCGCAATTTCAGCACCTCGGCATCTCAGACCCAAAGCGGTGGCCGTATGTACTTGCGCAAGGTTTTATTACAATCATCAAGCGTTCTTGACGACGATGCCGCGTTCTATGAAATCTATACCGGTCACGGCAATATCTTTTGGGCCGGAGATATCGGCCGCCCCACACCCGGGGCCTTGAATGCGGCTGGTATGAGACTCAAGATTAATACTCAGGCTCCGTTTTGGGATCCTGTTGAAGGACGCTTATTTGAAATCAATGGCGAATTTGGAGCTCCTGCATACGAGGCAAATTACCAGTATTACACACGATGGCAGGTCAATGCAGGGCAAGTCTGGACCCTGGGAGATGCATTTGGGCCATTGGAAAATACGCGATTTGCAGTTAGAGGAATGGGCGGAATGGCGTGGCCCCAGGATGTGAACTTTTTCCGGCTTGGTTCCGGGCAAGTCAATCGGGCCCTTGGATTTAATGCACAAAATGGGTCAGCCTTCTGGCTGGCATCGGCAGAGTGGCGTTTTCCGATCATCCAGCAGCTCGATAAATCGGTGTTTGACAAGGCCATGACATTCGATAAAGTCTCGGGAGTCTTGTTTTACGACGTTGGTGAAACCGCTTTGAAACAGCAGTTCAGACCCGTGGTACAAGGTGTTGGATTTGGATTTCGCGTCGATACCGTTTTATTCGGCTTTCTCGAACGCGTCAATTTGCGGTTTGACATCGCTCAGCCTGTCTCCGGGGCCAAAGGTGGACCACTTTTCTGGTTTGGATTCAATCAGGTTTTTTGATTTCTGCAATCAATTCCGCTTGATTGTAATCCGATCATGAATTGCAATATTTTCAGGCGCAATGGCTGACCCGATATGAAGATGAAGAATCCGCCGAACTTCTTCGATCACCGGCGCATCGTGATTCAAGTAGTGATTTGCAGAGACAATCAGCTCGGATTCCGCACCATCGAGATGCCCGCTTGAGTATGTGACCAGGCCGTCTGTGATCTCGCCCCGAAGCTTGGGAATCAGCTTTTGATTATCGCCTAATACCAGATGAAACGATTTTGTGGGATCAGGCCGGGTTTTATCGAGCGCTTTTAATATGGGATGGCTGGGCTGAAGGCTGTCGATTCCATTTGTGAGTCCAATCCGGCGAAATTCTGGCTGAATGATCCGGAATCCATTATTTCTGATCAATTCGGGTCGTGCTTTTTGGACATCGTCACCGGAACGAATCAAAAAAGAGCCAATTCTGCCAATCGGGCGGCTCGCAAAACTGCTGCCTCTAAAGACAGGTGCCAGAAAAACAGTTCTCCGAACTTCAGGAACTGCCTTGAAATGCAGCCGTTTTCGGAAGTTTTCGCGAGTCTCTTCACTGATTTGAATTTGATCGATTGGTTTTGTAAAAACGGCATTTTCAAATACATTATCGGAATTCGTAATCAGCAACCTGGAAACAATTCCGCCCATACTATGACAGACGACCACCATTTGATCCCAGGCAGGATCCGATTTACCCGGGTCGAAGACCTCACGAAGTTCCTGAATTTTCTCGCGAAGAATTCTGGCGGATTCCAATACAGGTTCGCCGGTCGGATAGAGTGCAAAAAAGAATTGATAATTCGCCCGAATTTCCGGGTCGTTCAGCAACGAATTATTCATGTCGGTCCAGGTGCGTGGGCTCGACCAAAGACCATGGATAAAAACGACTGGAATTTTACCGGGTCGATATGGTTCATTGATATAAATCTGAGATTTGACTTCCACAAGATTAGGGATCAACAGCCCCTCATATTCAATCGCCTGCAGACCGCTCTGGCTGAACTGAACCAGTGAAGGGGTTGTAAAATCAGCTGCTAATGGCATTTCCATGAGGGAACTAGTTTTGACACTCACCTCATCCAGCGGATTATGCAATTCCAGTTCGGCCGGGATCGTCTTCCAGTCGAGATTAGAGTCGTTTAAATCGACCAATGTGCGGATGCGAGCTGTGGATGTGATCCGATTATCTTTTGCAAAGAATTTCTCGCGGTCGGGCCTTTCTTCGTTTTCTTCATAAATTCGATCGGCCAGAATCGGTAACCCCCAACCTTCACGCTTGACGATTGGCTCGATGTTGCGTATCTCATAATCCGAGCAGGGTACAAGTCTTGTAAATGTCAGGCCAGCCCAGTCAGGATCAGACAATTTCAATCCCAACCCCGCCTCAGCCAGTTTTTCGGCCAAATCGTTCGAATCTTTGGATTTATCGGCCCCTGTGATTTTCAAGCATCGAGTGACGGCAATCCGGTGAATTTCTGATAATCGTTGCCGAGAAGGTTCGTCAATCGCCGATCTTAATGCAACATCAGACACGATCGCCAATTCCCGATAATTATCAACCTCGGCTTTGCCTGTTGAGTTTTCCAGCTCTTTTACATTAAGAAGTGCCTGTTCCACTGATTCAAGTGTCGGAGTTGCTCGAAATCCTGAAAACTGTTGATGCTTCTCGTCCGGTTTAAATAATTGAAATCTGGTTGATCGAACTTCTCCAATACCCGATTCGGAATCTTGCCTGTACCACGGCTTTAAAACAGCCTTTTCGCGGGAGCATCCAGAAACGAATAACTGGGCCAAGATGATGATACAACAGGTGCGATGATTCCATTGAAGTTGAGACAATTTTGACAGATGCTCCGGATTTTGCGATTTGGCCTGACCAAATACCGCACTTCCGTGTCTATCAAGTATCTCCCTGTATGGAATTTATCGGTTCGGTTGCACCATGTAATGAAAAGAAATCAGGGCTGGATGCTGTGGCCAAGCATCCAGCCAGATCAATCCCCAGTCTTTTCTCAATCATCAAGGTTTACGATATAGAGAGCGGTCGCGATTGACCAATCAAACGCCGAATCAGACGAATGCTATCGGGGGCAATGGGCAATCGAGCGAATCTGCGACCACGCGAACCATATCAAATTCGCGCCGGGTGACCACTTCGTCAGCCTGAATGACTTCTGCGGCAGCTCGGATCACTGCCAAGCGTACTTTTGCCGATTCTTTCACCAGTCGTCCAAGTGCGGCATCCAATCGCTCGGCATTGATCATGGTTCTGGGCAGGCACTGGGTGGGCGATTTTGTCATAACTCCTGTGAGCATCGACCCTGCCTTGGCTACGGCATGATTTGCTGAGGACTGACTCTCGGATGGATCCAAATCCGGCGATTGTCCCGACCATGCCAGAGCAGACATCAGTACAGCGACTGCCGAATTGGTATCAGGCATGGCTGCGGACGCTGATCCGACCGACTTTGCCAACGGATCTTTTGAGCGTTTCAGCTGGTTGGTCACCATGCGTTTGACGAGCCATTCGCCCATCTTGACTTTGTCGTCGGCCAGAATGAGTCGTTCGGATTCTTCGATCAAACTCACCATCTGGCTCGTCGATAATCGTCGAATGGCAGGAGCGATCAATTTGCACAAATCCACAGGATATTCCAGAAGTTCGTCGGGCATCATCCGGGCCACCCTTGGATACTCCCGGCGAAATGCTTCGGGCATCAAGGCCAGATTTTCAGGACTTGGAGCAAGCAGCCAGAGCACAATGCACGACGCCCCCAAAGGCTCGCGTGTGATCGCCTCAACGGCTTCAGGCACAAGCTCTTTGAAGGATCGGGCATATCCAAATTGATCGTCGCCCGGCTGACCTGCCATGGAAAGGCTTTGATTCACCCCCTGCCCCAGCGACTGGCGAACGCCCACACTTTCTGAAAGCCCTGCAATGATCGGAGGGATGGCCATGCCGCCGGGAATGTTTGG
>CAMCFM010000073.1 GCA_945874095.1 Candidatus Kuenenia stuttgartensis | reverse complement strand
AAACACACGCGTTTTTTATACGGACTGGCTGACGGACTGGGCTGTATTTGTACATGGACAGGATCAACACACGCCTCACCACCTTTATCCAAGTGTTCCATATTATCATTTGGATTCACTTCACGAGTGGCTCAAAGTTCATGATTCCGATTATGCCAGGGAAGTGATTGAAGTGCATGGAACTTTTCAGAACCGCACCGGTAAACCCACTATCATTGATGAACTCACCAGACGGGTCTGAAATAGACCTGTTATCTGAAGAGAGATCATTGATTATTGCGGACGAGCCAAATCTTTTGGTTTATGAATCACTCTTGGGTTCCGCCCCAACTCTCATACTGAAACTCTAGATTTCATTAGGAGAGGAGTATAGAGGCGAAAAAGTCCAAGAGATTATTTAACGAACACCTTGGCAATCTCTTCGGCGATTGTAGCATAACCTGCGGGCCTGGGATGGCTGTCATAGGCCCAGAATTGAGGCTGATCTCTGGCCTCTTTGGCCGAAAGGGCAGGGGTGGTGTCCATGAAATATATTTTAAGACGATCACAGATATTCTTTAATTGCGGAGCCTGTGATTTAAAGGCTGGTTCTGTACTTAAACCCTTTGCAATCGGCTCAGGTGTTGTCAGTTCCACCATAGCCTGAGCATATCGGGCATGAACAGTTGCATGAAATGGAATATATGCAATGACCAGTTTAACACCCAAATTCTGGCAAAGGTCCTGAATCCTGCGCAAATGAGGGCCAGGCGATCCTGTCACCGACAAGTCAAAACGAATGATGCTGGGCATGGATGTGGATTGCTGGATCAGCCAGGGGTTTAACTGGCCAGCCCGCATGGCCGCTTCCAACTCCGGTTTCAAACCCTGCATGGGTGGGGCACCGGTTTTAAAGGGATTTGTGCTGTCTGGTGTTGGCGCAAAATAGCGGATGGTTCTGGTGAAAAACCGCGAATAAACTGGCTCGTTGGTGAGCACTCGTCTCACAATCACAAAAAGTCTTGGAAGTATGAATTCAGACTGATTTTCAGATACATCCTGCACCGTTTTACGATTCGCGTAAAGAACATCATTCATCGCTGTGGACTGAGGAACGGAAGGTGGAGCAACAACGTCGTTCGCATTCAGTACCAGAACAACCGTGTCCGGCTTTAACAGAGCAGTGGAATCGCAGGCAAGCTGAGTGACTTTGTCGAGCGAGGCAGCTACGACTCCTAAATTCAAAACCTCATAGCCCTTGCCAAGCAATCTTCCCAATTCCGCAGGGATCGTCTCATCCACAGATGCTCCCTGACCTTCCGTCACACTATCGCCCACAACCAGTACGCGTTTTTTGGACGTTGGCGGAGTGATCGAAAAATCGCGTTCGCGGAAGCCAAACCTGTTCAGTCGGTGGACGTGTTTCCAGCCGTCTGGCGAACTCTCGAACAAGATCTTGTCATATACGAGACCACGCTTCATAAGCGGTTGAAACCGTGGATCAGCTTCAGCCAGCAGTTGATATCGGATCCGGTTGAATCGAGTCGTTTCAGGGATCGGAAAGACGATCCGAAATGCCAGTTCCTGGAAAAGGCTTAAACCAATGAGCAGGAATAGGCTGAAGAGCCTGCGCCGTTGCTTGGATATTTTCCGACGCGGTTCACTCTGTGCGGAAGACTCGCCCATGTCTAAAGGACTCGCTCAAAGGATACAGGCCATTGCCTGAGCGATTGTAATTGCTCAGACTGGCCTGAATTTCAATTGATCTGGCATGTCCTGATTATACCGCAAATGGAGATGGATCGCCCAGATACGGTTCCATCTCAGCGGCTCAATTTTTCGCAGGAGATGTCGAGGGCTTGGCAACGATAGGGGCAGCGATATCAGCCTCTCGAGGGAACCTGAGCGTAAAAGTAGCGCCTTGACCGGGCTTTGACTCGACCCGTAATCGCCCCTGATGGGCTTCAATAATATCTCTACAGACTGGCAAGCCAAGTCCTGTGCCGCCGAGTCCACTTTCGTCGCCCGGCGGTTTTGTGGTGAAGAATGGCTCGAAAATTCGTTTCAAAACGGCGGGCTCCATGCCTGGCCCGCTATCGGTAATGGCCACTTCAGCCCATTTGCCGGTGCTGTCCGTGCCCACATTGACCAAAAGTCGGCCGTGCCCCTGAGCACCCATCGCCTGACGTGCATTAATGATCAGGTTTAAGAGAACTTGCTGGATCTGAGGCGGGCAGACTTTGGCCTGAGGTCGGCTGCGAACTGTCAGGACAAGCTCCACGCGGTGCTTCTCAAGGTCTTTGGCCGTAAGCATCAAGGTCTCTTCTGTCAGTCTGGCAAGATCTGCGAGAGACTTCTGATTTAAATTTGGTCTGGCCAGACCGAGCATGCCGGTGGTGATTGTGGTGGCACGCTGAGCAGCGTTGAGAATCTTCTCAAGCGATTTTGTGCGAAATTCCGGGTCGGTGGAACGGTGACCCATTTTGGCATAGCTCAGGATCGGAGTCAGGGCATTGTTCAGCTCGTGGCAGACACTGCCTGCCAGAACCCCCAGACTGCTCACCCTCTGAAGTTCCCGAACTTGCCAGCGAAGCCGTTCGTTCTCTTCTTTCAACGCTGTGATGGCTGCCGATTCCGGCATCACAACAGCCGCAGAGCGAGTGTTACGAATGGGTTCGATTTTGGTTGACGCCGTTGTGGTGTCGGAGAGTGGCCGCGAGCCTGTGACCGATGCCATAACCGTATATACCTCAACTCGTCGAATCAGATTCGACAGACAGGGAGACTTCAGAAGATCACTTCAAACCGGCGTGCCGATTCGTATGATTCTTGCTACTGTATCGGACGTAACGACTGTAACGGTTGAGCTAAATCTGGATCAACTTCCTGAGTCTCACTCCGATCACGCGACCCAAACAAGGTGCCCATCATGTCTTTAAGGCCAACCAGCGACAAAAAGTTCCACCAAATTTACTGGCAGACATGGGCTGACCTCGTCTTCGTACATTGGTCAGTGGACCCTGATATATTGGCCTCCCTACTACCCCCAGAACTGGAGCCAGACCTTTATGAAGGAAAGGCTTATGTCGGGTTGGTACCGTTCCGGATGACCGGTATCAGGCCGGTTTTTCTGCCTGCATTGCCCGGTTTATCCAGAACTCTTGAAACCAATGTTCGTACTTACGTAAAACACCGGAATCGCCAGGGCGACCCAGCTCCCTCGGTCTGGTTCTTCAGCCTGGAAGCTGAAAACACCCTCGCCGTGATTCTTGCCAGACTCGGTTATGGCCTGCCTTATTTCAAGGCCAGCATGTGGCTGAAAAAGTCGTTTCAAGAAAATGGCCATATGACTTACGCAGCAGGTAGTCATAGAGATTGGCCCAAACCAGCTCCTGTGAGTTCGCTGGTGCAGGCGGAATTTGGTAACGAACCGCTTGAAGCCGCAAAACCTGGCTCGCTTGAACACTTTCTGGTGGAACGGTATGCGTTATATGCAAAACGCCGTGGTCGTCTCCTGCAAGCCTTTGTCAATCATGAGCCTTATCGCATCGCCCCGGGCCGGTTGCTGGCCTGCGAACCGTGGCTGATCACAGCGGCGGGCCTGCCGACTCCATCTGCTCACGAAACGGCGATTGTTCACCGAGCCGCCGATGTACGCGTCCGCATCGGACGAGCGTCTATAGTGCGTTAATTTCTACTTCAAAAGGATTTAAGATTTGGCTCATACCGGATTCCGGGGAGGTTCATAAAATATGTTTTGAATTGGCTTTAAGCACCAACGGTGCGGCCCATACCAGCCTTGGGCGTTACCCAAGGCTGGTATGGGTCGGGCCTTTGGCCCTAAAACCAGATCAAATTCAATACCATCACCCTGGAATCCGGTATGAGCCTAAGATTTATTGGACTTGAGCGTTCCGATGAGTTCGCGAACGCTTTGGAGCCCTTCGCTGAGCAGTGTCTCACGCAGTTGTTCGACGAGTCTGCCGCTCACGCTTGGGTCGGCAAATGTGGCGGTTCCGATCTGTACAGCAGAGGCACCTGCCACCAGAAATTCAAAGACATCGTTCAACGAACTGATCCCACCGATACCGATGATGGGCAATTTGGGCAAAGCCCGGCTCACGTCCCACACCATCCGCAGGGCCAGCGGCTTGATGGCTGGCCCGGAGAGGCCGCCGATATCGTTGGCCAGAATGGGTTTGCGTTTGCGCCAATTTACCGCCATGCCTTTGAACGTATTGACCAGACTTACGGCATCTGCACCACCTTCATAAGCGGCCCTGGCGGTTCCCACAATGTCGGTCACGTTGGGGGTCAGTTTGGCGACAATTGGATGAGGGCAGACATATCGAACCCGTTCCACCAGTGATCGAATCAGAGTGGGATCAACCCCCAGGTCAAGCCCATGACTGACATTAGGACATGAAACGTTCAATTCCAGAGCAGCCACTCCGGGCTCTCTGCCAACCTTCGCCGCCATTTCCACGAACTGGTCGATATCTTCGCCAGCGATGTTTACAAAAATCGAGGTCCCAACCGTACGGAGCCAGGGCAGGTGATTGGCCAGAAAGTAGTCGAGCCCATCGTTGTCCAGGCCGATGGCATTGAGCATTCCTGAGGCAGTTTCGACGATCCGTGGGGTCGGGTTGCCTGCCCTAGGCTGATCGGTCACCGTTTTGGGGACAATGCCACCCAGATCCGCCAGATTCACAAATGGGAGCATCTCACGGGCGTAACCAAACGTTCCGGAAGCGACGAGGATCGGGTTTTTGAGGGTCAGTCGACCTAGAGTTACGGAAAGGTCGACAGTGTTTGCTTCTAAAGGTGGTTGGTCGGTCACGTTTTTTATTTCTGATTGTCTCGGTAGCGAATCGGCGATTTCTGGAGTCGTGCATCCTTTATATGAAATTCAGGGCTTTGAGAAAAGTTCAAAAACTGAGATTGACGGTTCAGGGGATTTGGAGAAGATGCATCCCAACAGACACTGGGAATCGGTGAACACAGGACCGCTCAAACACTTAAGCCGATCGATCGATTTCGAAAAAAAAGGCGGGGCATGGAGGCCCAAGAGTCCAATGAGAGTACGACCAGCACACTTCGAAGAAATGTTTTCAGTATTCAGTTGTTCCGTCATTTTGGCGGTCGCTGGATGCAGCTGCCTGAATGGCAACAAGGGGCTTGAGCCTGCCTTGACAACTGCATCGAAACCTCCAGCGACAGCCTATGAAGCTGTGGGCTTGCCAGGTGTTGCTGAGGTCAGCAAAGTGGCTGAGAACGTGAAAACCGACAGCGCTGTGGGCCAGGCATCATTCAAGCCTGAGATTGATAACCCTGAGTTGCAGCAGAAATTCAATAATTTGCAGGACCGGTTTCAACAGCGGGTGGATCAAACCCAGTCGAGCGTGAAAGAAACGGCCAACCAGATGCAGAATCAGACCCAGAAATCGGTGGAAGAGACCCGCGCCCAGATTCAAAACCAGTCGGCACAGATTCAGGATAAGGTCACTTCCGAAGCCCGGAAGACGCAGCAGGCAGCCTCAGAGCTGGCAACAAGTGCCAAAAAGTCTGTGACTTCGCAGGTGAATTCGACCTCGCAAAAGGTGGGTACCTCGCTCAATAATGCCGCTGATAAAGTCGGTCAGGCGACCTCAAAAGCCACCACCTCAGCCGGCAAATTTTTCGATTCGCTACTGCCCACCGGCACTACGAAACCTTGAATTTGGTGATAATTCAAATGGAATGAATCATATGGCAGAGGCGACTCTGCCATTTTTTGATTTCTGAATTCAAAAATAAATCCATCTCGCCACGGACTCACACGGAATTGCACGGAAAATAATTTTTATGGTTTAGATTCAGGTCCCACTCAGTTCTCGTTGCAACTCTTCCGGTAATTGCAATTCCACTGTGCGCGACAACCCGTCTTCTGCATGATGGATTGTGATCCACCAGGTGTTCTTGGGCATCGAGTCGATCGCTTTATCGGCCCATTCCACGATCGACACGCCTCCATTATCAAATGTCTCGCCCACGCCAAGCGCTTCGAATTCATCGGGATCTTCGAGTCGATAAACATCGAAATGGTGCAGTAAAAAGCCTCGATTGGTGGTGTAATCCTGCTGTAACAGATAAGTCGGACTTGTTACGCGGGCTTCATCCACTCCCAAAGCACGTGCAAAGCCTTTCGTGAAAGTGGTTTTGCCTGCCCCAAGATTACCGATAAGCGCAACCACTGTGCCTGGCTTTACAAAACCTGCAAGGCGTTCGCCCAAATTTAATGTGGCAAGTTCATCGTTCAGGTGGATGATGAGCGGATTGGCTGGTTTCATGATTGTTTTTCAGTCGTGTCCAATATGATCAAAACCGCCGCGTGTCCAAGGCTTTGCCACACCATCAGAGCCTACCAGTCGAATGCCGGGGTCGGTTGTGATATGGCCCACATGAAATAAGCCGTCTGGTAAATTCGTCACGGAATCGGGTGCCACACAAAAGCAAAGCTCAAAATCTTCGCCATCGCACAGGGCGTGCTCGATAGCAATTTCCTGATCCATACGCGTGGTATTTTCAGAAAAATAAAATTGCACGTCAGGGTGGATCGGAATTTGATTTGCAATCAGATTTGCACCGACACCATTTGATTCTTTCAGGATATGCCTCAGGTCGCCTGCAAGACCGTCAGAAATATCAATCATGGCACCAAGTTTATCACCTAACCGTGATTTTAAATCCTGAGCCAGCTTGATCCGTGGTGTCGGTTTCATATGTCTGCCGGAAGGGTACGAACCGCCTAGCGGGCCGCTCACAAAAATGCAGTCGCCTGGCCTTGCACCCGACCTTAAAACTGCGCCGTCCAATGGTTCCAGCCCAATCAAAGTGATATTGATCACCAGTGGCCCGTCCCACACGTTGGTGTCTCCACCTGCCAGCACGATGTCGAATTTCTCGGCCTCAGCCTTTATTCCTTCTGTCAATAATTGAGCGATTTCTTTGGTGTTTGATTTTGGCAGTGCAACGCTTACAAATGCAGCCACCGGAGTGCCAGCCATCGCGGCGATATCAGAGATATTCACGCCCATCGCCTTGCGGCCAACCTGTTCAGGAGAATGAACTCCAGATTGTAATTGAAAATGGCGACCATCCAGCAGCATATCGGTCGTGATCAGCCACTTCCTCGTGTCATCTGGCTGATTGATCACGCTGCAATCGTCACCAATTCCGAGTTGCACATATCCTGCATTGCCAGAGGCAACTTTTGAGCGAATCCATTCGATGATTTCAAATTCGCCAGGCATCCGGTTTATCTCCAATTTTACCAAATGATTTTCAACTTGATTGTCGTGGATTTTACCGGCGATTCAAGTCAGGATTCGAGCCATACCAAAGTCGAAATACTTGTTCGGCAGTGCGAGTTAGTCGCCGGCGCGTACTTTCCTGATCCAACGCGTGCGAGAGGTTCATCGGTTCGGTACAAATCGAGAAGAATGCTGTCACACCTTGTTCCAGTACACTTTCCGCGCCAGAGGCCAGCGATCCACCTAACGCTACGCACGGTTTACCGCAATTCCGGGCCACGCGTGCGACACCTGCTACGGTTTTCCCATAGCCGGAAGAATGGTCGATTCGGCCTTCACCTGTGATACAGAAATCGGCATTGACCAATCTTTCGCGCAGTCGGGTTGCGTCGATCACTAAATCAATACCTCGTCGCAACTTACCGTTTGTGAATGCCACAAGTCCACCGCCGAGCCCTCCAGCAGCTCCTGAACCTGCAATATCACGGATTTCTTTGCCAAGGTCACGCTCCACCACTTTTGCGAAATGTTCCAACCCCTGATCGAGCCTCGTAATCACCTCGCCCGAGGCTCCTTTTTGGGGGCCATAAACCGCAGACGCCCCGGTGGGCCCACAGAGCGGATTTGTCACATCGCAGGCCACTTCGATCGAGACTTTGTCAAGCCTTGGGTCGCGTTTTGAGCCATCGATTCGATCTAGACGATTCAGTGCTCCACCACCCAACGGCAGGTCACGGCCTTCCGCTGATAGGAAACGGTAGCCCAGGGCAGAAGCCATTCCGGCTCCTCCGTCGTTGGTGGCACTCCCTCCGATACCGATCAGTATCCGGTCTACACCCAGATCCAATGCACTTTTGATCAACTGGCCAGTGCCATAAGTCGTTGTCAGTAATGGGTTTTTCATGTCGTAAGGGATCAGTGCCAGCCCTGATGCAGAGGCCATGGACATGACAGCCGTGCGGTTATGGTCTACCAGTCCGAGCCTGGCGGTGACCATGTGCCCGAGCGGGCCTCTGACTTCGACGGTTTCGAAGCATCCACCAAGAGCATCAACCATGGTTTCCGCAAACCCTTCGCCACCATCGGCCATGCCGATACAGTCGATTTCGACAGACGGCATCGCTCGTTTGACACCTCTGCCGATGGCACGAGCGACCTCAGCGGCATCGAGCGATCCGCGGAATTTGTCAGGAGCGATAACGACTCGTATGGGCACGACTTGCGAGATCTCCACCAATTAGCTTCTGCTCTTGCCGACTTCAGCACGGTGCATGTCAGGTTTGGTCAGGTTTCTGCTCATAACTTATCAGATCTTCAAGATTTTGTCCCTCTGTTCCATCTAAATGGTTTTTCGACCACTATTCCACCCACGGATACGATAGTGTATAATAGATTTAACCCGCCCGAGTCAGACTGTTGGCAAGATCTCTCGATATCCCCTATCCAACAGTTTTGGCAATTCGCGTTTCAGCCGCGTGATATGTTCTCTCATGATTGAGGTTCGCCAGCCCATGTTCCGATCAAAATACCAATCATTTGTGAACTTGAAGTCTGCCCTGGCACTTTTGTTTTGTGCCATGATTTTGCCAATCCAGTTCGACCTGAAAGCGGCTGACGAGGACAATCGGCGTGCGGAAGAAATTTCGTTTTTTGAAACCAGAATTCGACCAGTTCTAGAAAATTCGTGTAAGGCCTGTCATGGTCCCAAGATATCCGAAAGTGACCTGAGAACTGACTCCGCAGCCGGTTTGAAGCAGGGCGGGGCCGTGCATGGGCCAGCCATTGTGCCTGGCAAGCCAGATGAAAGCCCTCTCTTTCAAGCCATCACCTACAAGGTGGAAGATATGAAAATGCCGCCCAAGCCTGGCCCTTTGAAGCCGGAGGTGGTGGCGGATTTTCGTCGATGGATCGAGCGTGGAGCCGTTTGGCCTGAAGAGTCACAGAAGGTGGACTCCATCAAGCGGTTCGACATGGCCGATCGCAAGTCCAAACTCCCATGGCTTTGGAAGTCGCCCGTCAAGCCGGAAATGCCTTCCGTGAAAAAAACGGACTGGGCGACCAGCGAAGTCGACAAGTTTTTACTGGCTGGAATTGAAAAGGCGGGTTTGAAACCGGCTCCGGACACAGATGAAATCACATGGCTCCGACGAGTCAATTTTGTGATCACAGGTCTGCCTCCGACCACAGCCGAAGTGGCTGCTTTTACTGCAGGTCATTCGCCAAACAAACGTGAAGTGGTGGTGGACAGGCTTCTGGCGAACCCCGCTTATGGCGAGCGCTGGGCACGTCACTGGATGGACTTGGTCCGATATGCGGAAAGTCGTGGCCATGAAGGCGATTACAATATCGCCAACGCCTGGCGATATCGCGATTATCTGATTCAGGCTTTTAATGACGATGTCCCTTACGACCAGTTCGTGCGTGAGCATCTGGCTGGCGATTTGGTGGATCAACCGAGGTATGACAAAAAAACCGGAGCAAATCTCTCGGTTATGGGCACCGGCTGGCCGTTCCTCGGCGAAGAAGTTCATTCTCCTGTGGATATCCGTCAGGATGAAACCGATCGGCTTGATAATAAGATCGACGTTTTGGGAAAGACATTTCTGGGCCTCACGATTGCTTGTGCGAGGTGTCATGACCATAAATTTGATGCCATTTCGCAGAAGGATTATTATGCGATGGCCGGATTCTTTCAGGGATCAAGCTATCGCCAGGTTCCGTTCAAGACCATGCAGGCCGATCGTGAAATTGGCCGCCAATTGCAGAACCTGAGAGAGTTGAAATCGGATCAGATTCGTGGAATCATTGCAACGTCCAAGCCGATTTCATCAGATACAATTGCAAAGGCAATAAAATCAGTGGAAACGACAGATCTTGGCAAAGTCTTGAATAAAATCAGGGCTGAGGCGAAAAAAGATCCAGGTCATCCTCTGCATGTTTGGACCAGACTGGCTGAGGGCAAAACCGATTCCGAACGGATTGCAATTGCCAATCAAATTGCAGGTGAGATTCAAACGCAAATTGCCCAATCGTCCCGAACGAATATCAAGCAGACCATTCTTGACTTCCCCAATGGACAAAATGCTGGATGGGCTGTGGATGGCCCAGCTTTTGGTGCAGGGCCGTTAAAATCAGGAACAGTTCGGCCACCACTTGCCGCAAATCAGGATTTCATTACGGTTCAGGAGCAACCCTCAGCCGTGGTCGACCTTCTGTTTGCGAAGCCTCGTAACGACCCTCAATCAGAAGGTGAGGCGGGTAGCCTGAGCAATTGGCTACGTGGTTCAGGGACAGGCAGAACACAGAAATTCACGGTTCAGACCGGTCAGTTGCAATATCTGGTGAAAGGTCATGTGAAAGTATTCGCCTGCGTTGCATCACATTTTATGCTGACAGGGCCACTGCACGGCCGAGTGATCATGGATTTGAAAGTGGATGGCGATCAACCACAATGGATTCGTCAGGATTTATCGGAATACATCGGCCAGCGTGTTGTGATTGAAGTCACGCCTTTGGCCAATAAAACCGGTGAAATACTGGCGATCTGTGAGACTGAAACGCCGGATCTGATTCAATCAAATCTTTTGAAATATCCTGCTGATATGCAGTTGATCGATCAGGTCAAGAACAATCCATCCGATCAGACCTTCTCAAATTGGCTCGAACGCCAACTCGTTGACAATATTCCGGCATTTCATCCGAAATCTGTTCCCACAGCATTACAAGCACGATGGATTGGACTGATTGGTCAAAACCTTCTAATGGTCAATGATTTGCAGTCGAAACTTCAGCCTCTGCTGAATGGATGGTTTGCGGAAGAACAGAAAATTGGATCTCAAATCCAGCCCCAGTCTCCCACAGCACCGGCATTAGTGGATTTAAATCCAATTGATGAGAATGTGCTGATCAGGGGAGGATGGAAGCGTCCTGGCGTAGTGGCTCACAGAAATATTCCGGACGCGTTTGGTACAAATATCATTTTATCAAATTCAGGTAGCGGCCGATTGGAGCTGGCCCAGAGCTTGACCAGGCCTGATCAACCGCTGGTGGGACGTGTTTGGGTCAATCGGCTCTGGCAGCATGTGTTTGGCCGGGGGATTGTTCCGACCCCGGATAATTTTGGGATTCTTGGGCAGCGTCCGAGCAACCCGGAATTATTGGATTACCTGGCGGTGACATTTGTTGGAGAAGACCGCTGGAGCACAAAGACGGCCCTCAAACGGCTTGTATTATCACGCACATTTTCCATGACCAGCAAAATGCAGGATTCTGCATCGGAAGAGGCAGATCCCGAGAATATCCTTCTGCATCGTTCCAACTTGCATCGGATTGAAGCGGAAGCGATTCGCGACTCGATTCTGGCGGTTTCAGGTCGATTGGATAAAACCTTGTATGGCCCCGGTGTACCGGTTCACTTGACCGATTTCATTGTCGGCCGTGGCCGCCCAGGAAATTCTGGTCCTCTTGATGGAGCGGGCCGGCGGAGCATTTACACCACGGTCAGGCGAAATTTTCTGCCAACCTTACTGACGGTCTTTGATCTGCCCACGCCGTTTTCAACAGTGGGCCGACGAAATGCAACCAACGTGCCAGCCCAGTCATTGGCACTTGCAAACGACCCGTTTGTGATCGACCAGGCTCGTTTTTGGGCAGAGAGAGAGCTGCGTGAACAGCCTGCTTTATCCGATAGTCAACGGATTCAAAAGATGTTTCAGGAAGTATTTGCCAGATCGCCTCGGGCTGATGAGCAAACGGCTTTGAACGAAGCGTTAAGCGAATATCGAAAAATCCGAAGTGGTCAGGATCAAGCCAAATCCAATAAGGAATCGTGGGCCGATTTGGCACACACCTTATTCTCTCTCAACGAATTCATCTACCTGCCGTAAATTGAGGAAAATCCGATGAAGAACGGCAATATTGATATGACAAATTGCAATTGTGGCCCATATGCATCGCGGCGTCACTTTCTCA
>CAMCFM010000072.1 GCA_945874095.1 Candidatus Kuenenia stuttgartensis | reverse complement strand
GGAGTCTGGACCTCTCTCTTTGCGGGAGGGCCATTCAAGGGCGGTCAAGTGGTGGGCGAATCCGACGAGATCGGTGGCTCGCCCAAAACCAGACCTGTGACGACAGGTGAAGTGGCTGCAACGGTTTACGAAGCCTTAGGCATGAGCCTTGACACAGAACTGACCGGTCCTGGGAATCGGCCAATCAGGCTTGTAGAACATGGCGTAGAGCCTGTCCGCGAGCTTTTCAGCTAATCTGTCCTAACTCACGACCCCCGCCACTGCACCCTGAATATTCCTCCATGAGCTACCCATGAATATTTCAATGATCATCGCCGTCATCATCCTGCTGGCGAACATGGGGCAGATTCATGCTGCTGCACCAGTCGATTTGATCTCCATCTGGCCTCCTGAAATTGCATTTCAAAATGGTCGGTCGATCGAGCATGTGCAACTACTTCAAAGGGATTCATCCGGAGTGGCCACAGCCGACCTGACCCGAGATGCCGAATGGAGGATCGAGCCTTCAACTCTGGGGAAAATCGAATCGGGGGCGATTGTTACCCCTCTCAATAACGGATCTGGAAAAATCATTGCCAAGCTAAATAACGGGCGTGAATTTTCTGTTCCCCTTCGTATTCAAAATGCAGACTTGCAAACGCCCTGGTCATTTGAAAATCAGGTTCAGGCCGTTATTACCAAAACAGGCTGTAATCAGGGTTCGTGTCACGGTTCAGCTGCGGGTAAAAATGGATTTCGTCTGAGCCTTCGCGGATATGCTCCAGAGGTGGATTACGATGCCTTGACCCGTCAGGCGAGTGGCCGCCGGCTTGTACCAGGGCACCCGGAACAGAGCCTGATTTTATGGAAGGCCGTTGGTGCTGTACCTCATGGTGGAGGGGTTCGGATGGCTCCTGACACTCGTGACTACATGGTCCTTCGTGACTGGATCTCAGAAGGCGCCAAAGGCTTGATCGAGAACGCCCCAAAGGTCGTTCGGCTCGAAGTTTCCCCCGAACGCGCCCGGTTTCAATCAGGGCAATCAGGCCAGGTCACCGTTCGAGCCATTTACAGTGACAAATCGAGTGAAGATGTCACCTCATGGGCAAAATTCAGCACCACAAGCGACACCATTTTAAAGGTGGATGAAGACGGCCGATTCAAAGCCGACCAACCAGGCGAGGCTTTTGCGACCGTTTGGTACGCTAGTCAAGTGGCAGTCGTTCCAGTGGCAGTTCCATCAAAAGAGCATGTCGCTCCAGAAATTTTTGCGAGCGCACCCAGAACCAATAAAATCGACGATTTAAATCTGGCGAAATTGAAATCATTGGGAATCCCCCCTTCCCCTGATGCTGGAGATGCAGCATGGCTCAGGCGAGTCACTCTCGACACCACGGGATTACTTCCTTCCTCTGAACGACTTTCTCAATTTCTGGCAGATAAAGATCGCTCCAAACGGAACAAAGAAATTGAGCGATTACTGGTATCTGAGGCAGCTACCGATTACTGGGCCTATCAGTGGTCGGATTTGCTACTGGTTTCATCCAATAAATTACCATCTCCGGCGATGTGGTCTTTCTATCAATTTGTTCGTGAGAGCGTGGCTCAAAACAAGCCTTGGAATCAGTTTTCAAGGGAAATCCTGACCGCTCGGGGCGGGACTCTGGAAAATGGACAAGGGAATTATTTCGTATTGCATCGCGATCCCACAGACCTCATGGAAACGACAAGCGTTGCATTTCTTGGCCTCTCCATGACATGTGCAAGATGCCATAATCATCCGATGGAGAAATGGACTCAGGATCAATATTACGGCTTTGCAAGTTTGCTCAGCCGGGTTGGTCTCAAGGACGGTTCCTCAGCAGGCGAAGTGATCGTGAGCGACCGGCCTGAGGGTGAAATCATGCATCCTCGCAAGGGTAAGCCAATGGCTCCTCAACCCTTGGACGGAGCATCGGTTACGAGCGATGATATCAGGTCTCGCCGCGAGGCACTGGCCGATTGGATGACCGCACCGGAAAACCCTTTATTCGCACGTGCCATCGTCAATCGGGTCTGGAAAAAAGTATTCGGACGCGGGTTGATCGATCCTGAAGATGACCTCAGAGCTACAAATCCGCCCTCGGATGCCGACCTGCTGGAGTGGCTTGAAAAGGACTTTATCGCCCATCAATTTGATATCAGGCATCTCCTGAGAACCATTTTGCAATCGTCTGTTTATGCTCGTTCCAGCACACCCGTTGGTGGAAATGGGACCGACATCAAATATCTTTCACACAACGTTCCAAGGCGATTGAATGCTGAGGTTTTGCTTGATGTCTACAGTCAGGTAACGGAGGTTCCGACCGAGTTTGCAGGATTTCCCGAAAAATGGCGAGCCATGCAATTGCCTGATACCAAAGTGGCAAATGGATTTCTGGCAGCATTTGGCCGGCCTGAACGTGTTGCGACCTGCTCGTGCGAACGCTCGAACGAGCCGTCTGTCGCCCAGGCATTGCACCTTGCAAACGGATCCACCTTAAATAACAAGCTTAAGGCTGAGAACGGACTTGTTAAACGCTGGGCTGAAATGAATCAGGATGATGCAACTATCATTCAAAAACTGTTCATGATGACATTGAGCAGAGCTCCTGAAAACCAGGAACTGACGGAACTGGTTCGCCAATTAAAAATTGCGACTGCGGCTGCAAAAACCGATTCCGAGAAAATAGCCATGAAACGCGCTGCTCTCGAAGACCTCTTCTGGGCCGTTCTCACAAGCGATGAATTTCTTTTCAATCACTGATTCCGAAATCGAACCAATCTCCCCATTTGGAAAACATCGATTCATGCGTCTCGAATTCAGGCTGAGAAAACCAATGAGAAATCCATATATCATCGCTCTGATTTGGTTTGCAACCTTTTCAGGACTTGCGAACCAAGGTTTTACAGCTGAACCAGCGCAGGTGAAACAGTCTCCACAGATACCGTCCAGAATCAGTTTTGTAAAAGATATTGCACCAATTCTAGCGCTTCGTTGTCAGGGATGCCACTCGGATCAAAAACCGGCGATGGGTTTTAGTGTTTCAAGCTATTCCAGAATTCGCTCTGGTGGGAAACAATCCGGTCGTTCAGAAATTATTGTGGATGGAAAGCCTGATGAGAGCCGATTGCTCGAAGTGTTACTTTCCGATGCTGAACCGAGAATGCCATTAAAATTAAAAGCCCTTGAGTCACATGATATCCAGATAATCAAAGAATGGATCAGCCAAGGCGCCAAATGTGATGCACCAACGGTTGAAACCAATCTTGTCAGTCTCGTTCCTCCCGAGAAACTTTTAAAATCCAAATCCGTCGTCGCTGAAAACAAAAAAAGTCCCATGAAATCGGCAACGAGGCCGATTGTTGCATTAGCTAACGATGGGAAATCGGTTGCGATTGGTGAAAACGAATGGATTTCGATCTTTGATACAACGATCAAGGGTGCATCCAAATCAAAGGTTGGACCATTCGCAGACCAGATGGAATTCATTTGGATCGATCCAACAAACCAGTTTATTGTGGTTGCATCAGGCCGACCAGGGTTGGAAGGATCTGTCTCACTCTGGAATATTAAAGAGAATAAGCAGGTTTACCGAACGGTTTTGCATAAAGATCAGATATTATCGATGTCAGTCAGCCCCGATTCGAAACAGATTGCAACTGGCTCTTATGACAAGTCGATTGCTATAGTGGATTTAAAATCAGGCCGGGTGGAGTCGATTTTGAAAGAGCATACAGAACCCGTATATTCTGTGAGTTTCGGGCCAACGGGTTCAAACCGGCTTGCAAGTGCTTCTGGCGACCGAACGGTGAAGACATGGGACTTAAAACAAAAGAAACGTCTGGAGACGATGTCTGAATCGACAGCCGAGCTCTATTCTGTCGCCATTTCCAATGACGGTCGGGTAGTATATGCAGGTGGTGTTGACCGAACGATTCGCGCCTGGGATATTTCCGCACAACCGCCTAAATTGATTAAATCGGCGTTGGCACACGATTCGGCCATCACAAAATTGATCATCTGGACGGACGCCAAAAAGACAAGAACGGAACTGATTTCTACATCAGAAGACCGAACCATCCGGAGATGGAACACTGACCCATTAAAACAAATTGGCGAGTCTTTGAAATCTGCCGACTGGGTGAATTCATGGTCGTCAAATAAAAGTCAATTTGCGACAGGAATTTATAATGGAGATGTTGAGATTTCTGACTGGTCGGGAGTTTCACCTAAACTGGTTTGGAAAAAGCCTGGTGGTTCCGATGTTGGTGGTAGCCCTGATTCGTTAAAGCCAGAGCCATTCCGCCAGGCATCACTTGGGGTCCCCTCACCACGAATTATTTCAAGTGGCCGAGAAACGGTGGTCACATTGAATGGACTTGGTGTGGATCGAGCAACAAAAGTCTGGGTGGAGCCTCAAGACATCCAGGTGAAGATTGACCCATCAAATCCGTCTCAGCCCAATATCATCAAAGTTCGACTCAATGTTCCAGCACGGTTGCAATATGATTTGGCCAGAATTAAGCTCGCAACTCCTTTGGGGATCACTCCATCCCAATCGATCGGAATTTCTCCAACAGAAATCAAGACTCTCGACATCCTTGATAAAACAGACATCAAGGATATTCCGGAACTTTCATTTGGAAATGTGATCCAAACGACAATCACGGCACCAGGCAAAATCTTTCGAGCAAAAGTCGAGGCCAAGGCTGGCGAAACGGTTACGATCAGTAGTATGGGAAAACAGATTGGCTCGACACTGACTCCGAAAATCCGCTTGAAGACATGGGACGGAAAGATTCTTGGAGAGGCTGTTTCCACCGATGGCCGAGATGTGCATGCTTCTGCCTTAAGTCCAATCCATGGAACAGTTTTGGTCGAGGTATCAGACACTCAGTTTTCGGGTGGATCAGGGCACTTTATTGTATTGAAAGCGGGTCATGAATTCTTCGCGGAATCCGTTTGGCCGGTTGCCAAGTCTGTTTCCTCGGAAATGGAATTGAAATGGAACTCAAATACCAAAGGAACCTTGAAGTCAGAAACGAAGACGGTCCAAAATCGTAACATGGATCGTCCAGCAACTCAAATTCTAAAAGCCCCCAACGGCTGGATTTCAGACAGGTCCCGTTCCATTTTAAATGTCAAAGGTCCCGTAGTTCAAAAAACACAGGAAATCCCACTTAATGGAGCTGGTACAGGTCGATTCGAACGTATGGGGCAAACAGACTCCTTCACTTTTCAATCGAAAAAAGGTCGTCGTCAGATCATTGAAACATTTGCACGACGGTTAGGCAGGGATGTGGATACATCGATAGAAATTGTCGACTCAAAAGGCAAGCCAATCACAGCACACCAGTTCCGTAAAGTGGCCGATACACTTGTTGCATTTCGTGACCATACCAGCACAAATAAAGGGATTCGTCTGACCCAGTGGGCAGATTTTCAGATGGGCGATTACGTTTTGATCCATCGCGAGATTGCAAGAATTTTTACCTTACCGAGAAATCCAGATGACGATTGCCTGTTCTTCAGCGACGATTCCCGGATGGGATTTTTTGGAACCACTCCTGAGCAACATTCGATGGGCAGAACGGTGACAAAACTTGAAAAAATCACCGATGAAATGGAGTCGTCGACTGACCCAAATCTCCTCTTGAAAATACCTTATGGAAACGACGATGGAGGATCATCCGTTTCCAACGACTCGTTCATTGAATTTAACCCTCCTGCAGATGGAACTTATTCCGTCAAGGTGCGCGAAACGCGAGGCTTTTATGGCCCTGATGCAGCCTATGCTGTTGTTGTTCGTGAACCAAGTCCTGATTTTGAATTACAGGTATCGCCCATGGACTGGTCGATTTCAATCGAGTCACCGAAGTTGGTGACTGCATCGATCAAGCGACTGGACGGTTTTGACGGCCCTGTGGATATTTCTACAGAGGGCTTGCCTGTAGGCTGGAAAGCCACTTCTGGAGTGATTGAATCCGGTCAACTGAGTTCTGATATTCTGATTGAATTGCCTGCAGATCCAAAAACGGCAATAAATCCTTCATCCACTTGGAAAATGGTCGGTTCTGCGAAATCTGATGGCAAAGTCATTCAGAAAACAGTGAGTGGGATGAACTCAGGATGGGTGATCACACCGAAGTCGAATATTAAAATGACAACATCTGCAAGTCGGGTAACCATCACTCCAGGAACCATTTCTGAATTGACTTTGATTGCAGAACGCAACGAAGGATTTTCAGGAAGGATCCCAATCGACGTGAAAAATCTCCCCTATGGTGTGAGAGTTTTGGATATTGGTCTCAATGGAGTTTTAATCACGGAAAAACAAACCCAGCGCAAGATTCGAATCTATGCTGAACCTTGGGTGAAACCTCAATCAAGACCATTTTATGCGGTTGGGCGTGCAGAAGGGCCCGGCACCTCGGATAGTTCTGGACCAGTGACTCTGGATGTGATTGCAACTCCATCAGCTAAATCTGAAATGCAAAATGCGAGCCTCAGCAAATGATCGCCGACATTGGGAGTGGCGAATCCAACTCATCCGCAAAGTCTGCTTGGCATCATTTCTATGCATTTGCAGGAATATTGGGATTGATCTTAGGTGGACAGTTACTGGGACTTGAAGTGGTAGGTGGAGACCCGGACAAATTCTTTCGCCCTTTAAAGTCGGAATTCGTTCGGAATATCTGGGCCGGAAGGCTACCACTTTGGAGTGACCTTTTCGGGTTCGGGATGCCGCTGGCAGGCCAGAGTGAAATTGGCGCATTTTATTTGCCTCACTGGATTATTTATCCAGTATTTGGAGCAAATTCAGGATATCGACTGAGCATGTTTCTGCATCAAATCATGGGAGCGTCTTTTTTATTTCTGTTGGCGAAAAAGTTGGGATCGTCAAATAAAGGAGCCATGCTTGGCGGATTGATCTATGTTACAGGCGGATTTCCCACAATTCAGGCCAGTAAAGAATGGGCCGTTCTGGGGATGGCCTGGATTCCTTCCGCATTTCTCGGTGTGGAGATTTGGCTGGCTGATAAAAACCGTAAAGGTCTGGCTTTACTAGCTTTCTCGCTTGCATCACTGGCATGGATCGGCCATTTTCAGTTGGCTCAAATCACCAGCCTTGGGCTATTTATCTGGGTGATAACCAGAACAGTCTTCCAGCGAGATTTATTGAGACGTTGGCGAAGGCTCATCGCATCTGTGATTTTAGGGATCGCAATGGCATCCCCTCAGCTTGCACTTTCCTGGAAATATGCAACCGATGTCGAGGCAACGACCCGCTCAGTTGCAACTCTCTCCTATTATTCCTACCCATTATGGAACCTCTCTGAACTTGTATTTCCTGCCTGGACAAGGACATTACAGGGTGGTCCTGAAGGGCCTTACTGGACGATCCATCAAACAACTCAATTTGAATCTTGCCAGTTTATTGGAACATCAGGACTCATATTCGCCATTCTGTCCCTAAGTCGACTAAGAAGCAGAACATCAAAACTTCCCATATTAGCGCTCGTTATCACAGGATTAATCTTCGCCACCATGCCACAATGGTCGCCAGATCTTTATGCTGGATTATTAAAAATCCCCGGCTTTGGACTATTCCGTTGCCCGTCCAGATATGGGCTCTTATTTCATCTCGGAATGGCATTGATGGCTGCGATTGGTTTTGACGACCGATTTTCAAAGTTATCGACCATACTGATATCCCTGATCATTGGTCTCTGCCTCTGGTCAATGTTCACCATGACAACATCAGGATTCGCTTATCCCGGTGGAAAAATCATTCCAAGATTCAATCCTGTCCAGGTCTACGGAATCGGTTTTGCAACATGGATTTTATTCTTGTCGTTCATCTATTGGCAGCAAAAGAATTCGAAACTCAGCACTTTACTGATGATTCTTTCGGCTCTGGAATTAACGACATTTTATTATATTGGTCCAACTCGTTGGGGAATATCCTTAGATCTACCTGATTCAAGCCCTGTTTTGACGAGCTTGAAATCACTTAAAGAATCCGTCATGCTGGCTGGACCTCTGGAAAACATTCCCGTCACGGCCGGTCTGACAACCGCTGGTGCCTATTTTGGAGTGACCATGCCACCGGCTAACGAGTCTCTCAAAGCGATTGTCGAATTGGCCAACCAATCCGATCGCCAAAACCGGCCCAATCCTGTCAACGAACCATTGGCTCGCTTGGGCGTGACTCATCAATTGCAATTCACGCCTGATCCAAATTCGCAAGTTTTTGAAAATGATTCGCTTGTCCATATTATTCTAGGAAATTCCAAAACATCCCGTCCACTTGTTTTAAGAAAGCTGGATATAGATGCAAAAAGCACTCTTCCCAAAAGTTGGCTGGCCCATGGCGGATTATATAAGGAAATTGATCAGAAGGCGGCATTTGATCGACTTCTCCATGATGATTATCGTTCCAGAACCCCTGTATTGGAATCTCAAATCAGCGATGAGATTCTCAAACAGTTTGCCCATCCAGATGCCACTGCCACGTTCGATTCCGATAAGGAAATGCTTGATTTCAAAGTAAATCACTCAGGGCCTGTAATTCTTGTAGTTAAACGCTCTTTTGATTCAGGATGGATTGCAACAGATCAAGCTGGTAAGGCCTTACAAATTATTCCCGTTTATGGCGGTCTTCAGGGCGTTTTGATCCAAGGCGATCCAAAAACTTCAATAGAAACAGTGGTCAAGTTGCATTATTGGCCCAAAAGCCTGCGATGGACATTGCCACTCGCGGCTTTTGGGATTGTCATCTCACTTTGGATTGGAGTCAAGAATCAGTCTTGAATCGCGGCTTTGGCCAACACCAGTCCTCCAAGTACTGGTCGTGGCACTTCGCGAATCTCTGGCTGATATCCTTGTCGTTCCAAATGCAATACCAGGGCATCGCGAATTTCTTGAGTTCCAAGAAGGAAGGAGCCGGCAAGCCCTACTGGGAGCCTTCCTGTTGGAATTTGTAATTTGCGTGCGACAGACAATGCCGCTTCCGCAAGTTCGATTCCAGCTGGTTTTAATAGGACCGGTCTCAATCGCGGTTCGGCCCTGATCGCCTCGATAACTGATGGGGCAAGGCTGGCCAATCTGGCCCGGTCATATTCCGGCTGATAAATCACGCTGACAATTCCATTCGGGTCGTCCGTCAGTCCCAGAGCGTGCATGACTTTCTGGTTTAATACCTGACTTGTCGCTTCTTTGGGCATGCGACCGTCCACTGATTTTGCGATAAATCGCAGGGTATCCATGACCAATTTATAGGCTGACCCTTCATCGCCAATCAGGTGCCCCCATCCGCCTGCCCTGGCGAATTCGCCTGAAGGAGACTTGCCGACAGCGATCGAACCCGTTCCGCCGATAATTCCCACGCCCCAGCCTTCCGACGTACCAGCGGCTAGAACAAGTTGTCCATCATTTGTGAGAATCAATTTTCCGATCTGTACGACGGATCCACCATCTGCCCATTTTGCAAGAATTTCACGGTCCTCGTCGCGGTCAAATCCTGCGAGTCCAAGGCTTGCCACGGCAACTGGCTCAGGAACTAGCCCAGCATTTTCAAATGCGGCCTTAATACCATCGTCCAGCGATTTCATGGCCGCTGCCACACCCACTGCCTTTGCGTTCGAAGGGCCGCTATGACCTTCCCCAATAGGCGTTCCATGAATATCCGCCAACACAACTTCCGTGGAAGTACCGCCGCCATCCACAGATATGATCCAGCCTGATTTTTGTCCCATGTTTCCCATCTTCATCTTGATTTCCCAGAAATTCGGTTCAATTGTTTTTCCACAGTCTCAGCCGATTCCGCAGCCATTCGTACAAGTCCTTGATTCTCTACCAGTAATCGTTCTGCTGTTTCGGCGTTCACTCCAGAGAGTGCCATCACCAGGGCTGGCTTGAGTCGGCCGTCTGTTTGGCTCAGCAATTCCAACGCGGTTTCGTCGTCAACGCCTGCAATTTCCCTGAGAATACGCCGGCTTCTGATCCTCAGCTTCTCGTTCAGAGGCTTCAGGTCCACCATCCGATTCCCATACGTTTTGCCTGTCCTTATCATCGCGCCTGTCGTGATCGCATTCAAAACCAGTTTCGTCGCCGTTCCAGCCTTCATCCGAGTACTGCCTGAAAGCACTTCAGGACCAACGATCGGAGCAATCATCACATCCACATATGTATCCATGGCGGATGGTCGATTACAAACCAGTCCAATCGTCGCGGCCCCCACCTGGCGGGCCAGTTGCAGCCCACCAATCACATAAGGCGTTCGGCCTGACGTGGCCACCCCCATCACCACATCTCTGGAGGTCGGATTCAAAGCCATCAAATCGGCGGCCCCTTGCTCCGGACTGTCCTCAGCGCCCTCGACAGGGTTCCGCAGGGCACGCTCTCCTCCAGCGATCAGGCCGATCACCTGCCCAGGATCCGTCCCAAAAGTGGGCGGGCATTCGCTGGCGTCCAAAACACCCAATCGGCCTGAAGTGCCAGCGCCCATGTAAATCAAGCGACCGTTCTGGCGGAATGCCGACACGACCAGGTCAATCGCTCGGGCGATCGAATTTTCCTCAAGCTTCACTGCATCCACTGCTTTGGAGTCTTCCAAGTTCAGCAGTCGCACAATCTCAACGGAAGTAAAGGTGTCAATTTTTGATGAATCCGGATTCACAGATTCTGTCGTCAAATGATCCACATTCAAAATACCGACCCGTTCATCTGCGTCTGACTTGCTCACTGGCCGCTCTCCGATTGCCGTACATTATATTCCAGACTCCACTGACGCTCATCAATGCGGCTCTTGCATGAAAGCTCAATCGTGCCCAGTTCTGTGACTGAGGCCACAATCCGAATCGGGACAGCCTGACCCACTTCATCTGGCGACTGTGCCTCCAGGGTCGTCTTTAATGAAGGGAGTTCGACCAACTCATCGGCTGCCCAGCGTTCGAGAATGGTGCCCGGCTGGTCGTCGCGGCGGTGGGTCGATGCCAAAAATCGGAACTCGGCTGGCTCTCCAATATAGAGTCCCAAATCGGGCGTGGGAACATCCGTCTGACAGCCTTCCTCCATGCTTAAAGGCACCACACACAAGGCTTTGATCGGTGGCAACACGCCTGGAACAGCCGGTGCCGGTGTTTCCAGACCGATGTAATATGACCGATTCACCCCGCCCCGAATTCGCACTCCAAGGCCTCGTTTGGCCAGCCCATATTGAGCTGCTCCCAAGGCCACGGCCAGGTTCAGGTCGGCGGCCGGTAGGGCTGGTATCTCCTGACCTGTCCAACGATTGAGTGTGGATATGATTCGCTGGCGAAGTACTGATGCTTCGAAAACGCCTCCGTTGAAGAGGATCTTCGTAGGGCTGGCCAATGCCGATTCTTCAGATAGTGAGCTGTGGCGTGATAAGAATTGTGCCAGGTGGCGGGTGATTGCCGGATCAGCTGCATAGGGTAATCCGATTTCGGTCAGGCCCAGTCTTCGGCCACGTGCTGGCATCTCGTCAGGTGCTGATTCGGGAAAGAATCCGTTCAAAATCACCTGCTCTAGGGTCGCTCGGTCGAGCCCTGTTTTGATCGACCCGCCGATCACTCTCGAACCCTTGCCCAGCAGGGTGATACCGGCCTTCTTCTCCCCAGGGTTCGCAAAGAGTTGCTCCTTCGCGGCCCGACACCCATGCACCAGGGCGATCTTCTGATTGGCGTCCAGCCCTTCCATACCGTCTTTCAATGTGGCTGAAACGGCATGGGCCAGGGCCAGGTCCATGTTGTCACCGCCGAGCAGGATATGGTCGCCCACAGCCACCCGGTCCAACTTCAGGCTGCCATCCTCCTCGCTCACCTGAATCAGGGTGAAATCGCTTGTTCCGCCCCCAATATCGCAGACAAGCACGAGGTCGCCCACACTCACAGACTTCCTCCATTGGTCGCCTGATTGCACCAGCCATGCGTAAAATGCAGCCTGAGGCTCCTCCAGAATGGTCATATGTTTGGCGCCGATTTGGCGAGCTGCCTGAATGGTCAGATCTCTGGCCACCGTGTCGAACGATGCAGGGACTGTCAGAAAGATTTCCTGATCTTCGAACACCGCGTCGAGGCCATTCGCTGCCGAATATTGATTCCACGCATCTCGCAGGTGGGCCAGATAGGTGGCTGACGCCTGTACGGGTGAAATCTTCTGTAAGTCCTCTGGAGCAGTTGTGGGAAGTATCCCTGACGATCGATCGACCACCCCATGCGATAGCCAGCTTT
>CAMCFM010000071.1 GCA_945874095.1 Candidatus Kuenenia stuttgartensis | reverse complement strand
TGATCGATCTGTTCGACGTATTCACGAGTTTCAACCAGGAATTCCTGGACGAAATTATCCATGTTTGCAAGCAACCCCGGGTGCTGATTCAAGCTGCGTTCTGGGAATGGATCGAGAACAAGTTTTCGATACCGATCGACACTCCTATTGCAGAATATATCCCTTGAATCCATGACCTCGGTTTTTAAGTATGGCGAATTTGCGATGTTTGTACGGATTATTGCGAGCAATAGGATTGTGCTGAATCGAGAGTCAGGCTAGTACCCACTCAATCGGGGCTGGCAAAGTAGGGTGGGATGAATCGGTGGGATGAATCCCACCCGCTTCCAGGGCGAATCATCAATTATCGAGACAAACCCGTTTTGTAATTATGATATAAACTATGGCTCATGCAGGATTTCGGGGTGGTCCTAAAACCAGATCACAGTCAAATCACCTTGGAATCCGGTATAAGCCTTTCGAAATGCGCATAAAAAAAGCCACCATGTCAACCATGGTGGCTTTAATTGTTCTAAAAACAAGATCAGCCTTGTGGCGTGCTCTTGGCAGGAACGCTAGGAGCAGCTTGAGCAGCAGGAACAACCTTTGAAGGAGCAACAGCGGCTTGAGCGGCTGGAGCGACCTTTGAAGGAGCAGCGGCTTGGGCAGCTGGAGCAACCTTTGAAGGAGCAGCAGCTTGAGCGGCTGGAGCAACGTTAGAAGGAGCAGCGGCTTGTGCGGCTGGAGCAACTTTAGAAGGAGCAGCGGCTTGGGCAGCAGGAGCAACCTTTGAAGGAGCAGCGGCTTGAGCGGCTGGAGCAACTTTAGAAGGAGCAGCGGCTTGAGCAGCAGGAGCAACTTTAGAAGGAGCAGCGGCTTGTGGAGCAGGAGCAACCTTTGAAGGAGCAGCAGCTTGAGCGGCAGGAGCAACCTTTGAAGGAGCAGCAGCTTGAGCGGCTGGAACAACCTTAGAAGGAGCTTGAGCAGCTGGTGTCACTTTGGCAGGAGCAGCGGCTTGGGCGGCTGGTGTCACTTTGGCAGGAGCAACAGCGGCTTGAGCGACTGGGGCAACCTTGGCAGGAGCAACAGCTTGTGGTGTTGATTTGGTTTGGGCATTGACAGCTGAGCCAGTCATTACGACCAGGGCTGCCGCGACAGCGAACTTACGCATCTCGGTCTCTCCTAAGAGTATCAGTACGGAATGGGAATCTGCTTCCAACGAACGACCAGTGTCTAAGCTCGCTGAACCATACCCCATCTTCCATAGAGGTCAAGCATGAATCTTGGCAATGCTCAAAATCACAACTTTGAGCATTAGCACCACTAATCGGACCATGACACATGTCCGGTCGCTCTAATCTACACGGTAGAAGCGACCTGGTCAAATCCCGCAGTCGGAAAAATCCACTGATTCTTCCTAGACCGCGAGCACTATCTGTTTTATCGGGTTTTACCCTCTCAGCGGTAGTACCTTCTCAGGAAAATTGCCAGGATTACGTTGGTGAGTCGGTCGATTAAGACGATTGTGCTGATTGTTGTGGTGTTTGGCAGCTTTAGCAAACGCTCCAGCCCATAAAAGCCAGCGAGTTGAATTTTCCGTTCAACCTAATCCTTGATGAACAGGCTAAGAATAAGTTGCGTATTCTAGGGGTTACGGGTAGATACCAAAGGATCAGGCCGGAAAAAACTCCCTATCTTTTAAAACCAACCGGGGCTATCGCCAAGACTGGCTAGACAACAGCCGCAGGGGGCTTGTCCACGGTTCGCTCCTGGAGCGATCAGTGACGACCTCCACGATCGCCTGGCAAGTAGGATCCCCAGCCTAATTTTTCGGCCAGATTCCGATAAAAGTCGCTTTGTCTGGCTCGAACCACAGGTAAAGAAGGCGAGCCTTGGACAATCTCTACGATGTCCGACGGATAAATTGGCAGGTCTTCCTGACCGTCCACCACCAGCAGAGTCGGCATGTTTGGGCCAACAATCGAAAGCCTGTAAGTCTTGCGTGCGTCATCCACAAGTGGTCGCTGTGTCAGTGTATGGGGCGCAATCGGTGTGATCACCACCATCCGTGCCTCGGGGCAAAGAATCGGGCCACCGGCTGAAAGATTGTGAGCGGTTGAGCCAGCAGCCGTTGCTACGATCAGTCCATCTGCGCGGTATCGTGCTGCAGGTTTGTCGTCAATAAAGAGGTCGATGTCGATCAATCGAAACGGTGGACTGGCTCGAAAAACGACGTCGTTCAAAGCCCTCAGGCTGATATCAGGCTTGTTTTGACTGGCCCTGTAAACCAGACACTCGAGCGTCATCAATTCATCGACATGAAACGCTCTGTCAGCAAGATCTTCCAACACGCCCCTGATTGATTCAGGATTCACTTCCGTAAGAAATCCCAATCGGCCCAGATTTACACCAAGAATTGGCAGGGGTTTATGGCCCATGCGGCGGGCCACCCGAAGAACAGTTCCGTCACCGCCCAGGACAATCGCCACATCGGCGGTCAATCCTTCGAGGCTTGATTCCGCTGAGAAATCTTCATAAACCAGCGTAAGTTCTGGCATACCAGCCAGAAGCCGTCGCAGTTGAGCCGCAACTTCATGCACACTTTCACGACCACCATGCCCCAGCAAGGCGATTCGCAAGGGCGCATCAGGCTGAATATGAAGGCTCATTTTCGAACAATTCCCGCATGGATGCGTCTGAAGTTATCGCGAAGGCTGAACGGCAGCTACCTGGCCGTTTGCCGATTCGTGATATTCGGAAGTGTTGAATTCTAAGCCGGCAAGGCGTGCCAGACTGAGGGCTGACCGATAGATACCGGCCTCATCAAGCCCGACCTCAGCCAACTGTTCGTCACGTTCTGCATGAAGGATATATTTGTCAGGCAAGCCCAGGCGTCGAACATGGGCGGTGGAAATCCCAGCATCGTTCGCAGATTCCAGAACAGCCGACCCGAAGCCGCCCATCAGGCAGCCTTCCTCAATGGTCAGAACGAATCCGGATTCTTCGATGGCCTTGTTGATGGTTGCGCTGTCCAGAGGCTTGATAAACCGGGCGTTGACCACACCCACCCTCAGGCCATGTTCGTCGCGCAGACGCTTGGCCACGCGGGTGGCTGATCCCAGGAATGCTCCACAGACAATCAGCATTCCGTCTGTTTCCCAGTCAAGAACTTCGGCCTGACCGGTTTCGATCGGCTGAAACTCGCGCTGGATTGTCTCAACATTGGTCTTGGGGTAACGAATCGATGTCGGTGAATCAAGCGCCAAAGCATATTCCAGCATTGGCTTTACGTCCATTTCGTCGCCAGGTGCCATGACCACCATATTAGGCAGCATACGCATGTAAGCGATATCGTAAGTGCCGTGGTGGGTTGGCCCATCGGCACCAACCACTCCAGCACGGTCGAGCGTGAACAGGACTGGCAGATTCTGGAGCGAAACTTCCTGGAAAATATTATCGAACCCGCGTTGCAGGAAGGTGCTGTAGATATCGACGACAGGCCTGGCACCGGCCTTGGCCATCCCTCCGGCGAACGCCACGGCATGACTTTCGCAAATTCCGGTATCGAAGAAACGCTCAGGATAGGCGTCGCGAATTTTCTGGAGTTTGTTGCCTTCGCACATCGCCGCGGTGATGATCGAAACCTTTGGATTAACGGCCATGATCTCCAACAGGGATGCACTGACCGTGTCAGTATAAGCCTTGCTTGAGGATGACTTTAAGTGGACAACACCACATTCGTCGTCGGTCTTGAACGGCGATGGGGCGTGGAATTTTACTGGATCAGCAGCAGCCGGTTCAAATCCGTGGCCTTTTTCGGTCAGGACGTGAAGCAGTACGGGTCCGTTGAGGAGCTTGACCTTTTCAATGTAGTGGCGAAGCGTTTTGAGGTCGTGGCCGTCGATCGGGCCTAGATAAGTAAAGCCCATCTCTTCAAACAACATGCCGGAGCCAAGAATTCCGCCCTTGATGGCATCCTTGAAATGTCGGGCCCAACTGGCGGCTTCATCCCCGACCAACGGGATATTTGGGATGAAGTTTCGCAGACGCTTGTTGATATCGTTGTAGGCCGATGTCATACGAACTCTGTCGAGATATTGGGCGAGGCCGCCCACTCTTGGACAGATCGACATCTTGTTGTCGTTTAAGACCAGCAGAAATTTCTTGTTCAAACCAGCTGCATTGTTCATGGCCTCGTAGACCATCCCACAAGGCAGGGCACCATCGCCGACAATGGCCACGCTGTAGCGGTCCGGTTCGCCCATCACATCGTCGCCTGCCTTGAGGCCGAGCGCTGTGGAGGCAGCTGCACCGGCATGGCCGGTCATGAAGAGGTCGAATTCGCTTTCGGCAGGGTTCGGGTAGCCCATCAGGCCGCCCTTGGTCCGAATCGAGGGCAGTTCAGCGGCCCTGCCAGTGATCAATTTATGGGGATAAATCTGGTGACCTGTGTCCCAGATGATCCGATCCTTGCGGAAGTCGAAGGCGATGTGAAGGGCGAGGCACAGCTCGACCACTCCCAGATTGCTGGCAAAGTGGGCCGGACGGCTGCCAACGACACGAATCAGCTCGGCGCGCATTTCAGCGGCCAGCTGCTCGAGTTCCTTCTCGGAAAGGGCCTTCAGATCCGAAGGTCCAGCGATTCGCGGCAAGATGGCGTTGGCCATGCTCAATGATCCCTTTCGACGATTTGGTGAGCTAAAGCGCGGAGACGATCCGCACGCTCATCAAAGATATTCAAGGCAGAGATGGCCGAATCGGCTAGTGTACGGGCGTGAGCCCGACTCGATTCCACGCCAATCAGGCCGGGGTAAGTCCACTTACCCAGCCCTGAATCTTTCCCGACACGCTTGCCCATTTTGGCTTCATCACCTGTGGCATCCAATAGGTCGTCGACCACCTGAAAGGCGAGTCCGACAGACCAACCGTAGCGCTCCAGCGCATCCTTCTGCTCATCCGAAGCTTTCGCAACGGTCGCACCTAACCTCAACGCAGCACACAACAAAGCGCCGGTTTTGCGGCGATGTATGGCTTCCAGTTCTTCCAGATTCGAATCGGTCCGATCCTCAGCCGCAAGGTCTGCCATCTGACCCGCCACCATGCCGCATGGGCCAGCTGCATCGGCGAGAATCTGGACACATTCGCCGACTACGTCCAGAGGTTTCTGCTCACGAGCCACCACCTCAAACGCCAGAGTCAGTAGCCCATCACCGGCCAGAATCGCGGTAGCCTCGTCGTAAGCCTTGTGGCAGGTGGGCATTCCGCGCCGAAGATCGTCGTCGTCCATCGCCGGCAGGTCATCGTGTATTAACGAATAGGTGTGGATCATCTCAAGGGCCACGGCTACGGGCATGGCTTGATCGCCTGATACTCCGCAGGCTTCAGCGGACCAAATCGCCAGAATGGGCCTGAGCCGCTTTCCACCAGCCATCAGGCTGTAACGCATGGCTTGTGCGAGTCGGTTCGGGCATCGGCCGTTGTCCATCGGGCTATCGGCGATGGAGTATCGCTCCAAGCCTTTTTCAACAAGGACTTTAGCTCGCTTCAGTTCGTCACTGAGGTCGACCATGACCTCTACTCCATGTCTTGCTGTTGGGTCGTGCATCGCCGATGGATGATGGTTCATTCGAACGATGCCTTGATTAGAATCAGTAGCTGCTGAGTGACGATGAGCATCAATCTTTATATGTGCAGGAACTACGGCTATTGGCATCATTCTGGCAAGACTTCACCCAAATGTCCACGCCAAGCTGCGTTATCTATCCGCAATCAGTCGCTAGCTCTTGCCAGGCTTGCCCTGATTGCCAAAGTGCGGCACCTGATGGGCACAGATTGAGGATTCGTGGTGTCAGAAAAAGTCCTCTTTTGACGCCCGTTTCTTGGCTTGAGGCTTCATGGCCTCAGGTGTATCCACATCTAGTTGAAGGGGCTGGGTCTGGATCGTTCCGTCCGCTTCAATTGCGTTGAGTTTTTCGACTTTCGCCTGGGCTTGCCCCAAAATGGTTCGGCACTTCTGGACCAGCCCAATCCCATTTTGATAGGAAGCGAGCGATTCATCCAAGCTCAGCCGGCCAGACTCGAGAGCCGCCACGCAATCGCCCAATGCCTTATACTGAGCCTCGAAATTCAGCTCTTTGCTCTCTTCAGCAGCCATTGGTGATTAATCCCTGAGGTGATCTGGCTTATTCCATTCCTTCGAATCCCATGGCCTTTTATACACATTACATGAAATTTTCGCGATAGTGTGCTTGCTATGTTCGCTGCTTTTCAACGATTCGGAAGCGTTGATTTTTAGTCAAAGAATCAGAACTCTCGCAAGCCAATCAACATTCATGTACGATAAGTTCATTACCTGCCCATGCTTGCTTCCAAGCTGCATATACTGATTTGATCCAACCGGGCATTGCCTGCCTGATATTCACTGAACAGGAGTGTCGCACCATGCCTCATAAAAAATTGTTTCGTGCCAAGTCTATTGGATTTGAATCGATCCTGGTCTTATGCATGGCAGTGCTCACATCCCCGTTTTCTACCGCAGCCGAGCCGGCTCGCTGGACAACCTCCCGGATGGCTGGAAGTCCCGAACCACCGTTGCCCTATCGGATTAAACCCGCTTATCCAAAACTTGTATTTGATCGCCCTGTACTGATCGAACCCGTGCCTGGTACGAAGCTTCTGATGGTAGGCGAGGTGGCCGGGAAACTTGTTACGTTCGAAGATCGCGACAATGCGACCGAAAAAACGGTTGTCGGCGACATAAAAACAAAACACGCCGATACATCTGCACTTTATGGGCTTGCCTTTCACCCGAAGTTCACAGCCAATCGTAAGGTCTATATTTGCTATGTTGTCGGGGGAGAGCTGCCGGAAGGCACGCGTCTGTCTGAATTTATGATGACAGACACCAACCCGCCCCGGCTCCGGCTCGAGACCGAACGACCACTCCTGACCTGGAAAGGTGGTGGTCATAACGGCGGAGCGTTGGCATTTGGACCAGATGGAAAACTTTATGTTTCCACAGGCGATGCCGGCCCCGCCAGCCCGCCCGACCCAGCCCGAACCGGTCAGGATGTGACAGACCTGCTCTCAAGCATCCTCCGGATCGATATCGATCAAACCTCTGCAAAACTGCCTTATGTGATCCCTCAGGATAATCCGTTCGTTGGCTTGCCCAACGTTCGGCCCGAGATTTGGGCCTATGGATTCCGAAACCCCTGGAAGATCACATTCGACTCCAAATCAGGCGACCTTTGGGTAGGCGACGTTGGCTGGGAGCTTTGGGAGCTTGTTCAGCGAGTGGAACGAGGGGGTAACTACGGGTGGTCGGCCATGGAAGGGCGCCAACCAGTCCACAAAGGCATATCAACCGGCCCTTCACCGGTTCGCCCACCTACGATTGACCACCCGCACAGCGAGGCGGCTTCGATCACAGGTGGCTATGTCTATCACGGCAAAGAACTTCCAAAATTAAATGGCCATTATGTTTATGGCGATTATCAATCGGGATTTGTCTGGGCGGCCAAGTGGGACGGCGTCAAAGTGGCCAAGCTCGAAAAAATTGCCGAATCGGGCCTGAGGCTCGTCAGTTTCGGGCTCGACCATTCCGGTGAACTCCTGATGGTAGAGCACGATCGCACCAACCAGCTCTACAGACTTGAGGCCAATCCGGTTGCTGTGACTCAAATCGCGACTCAAAACTTTCCCGTAAAACTCAGTGATACAGGTCTTTTTGCGGACTTGGCTGGAATGGTTCCGCAAGCGGGTGTGATGCCATACGAGGTCAATGCGCCAGCCTGGATGGATGGAGCAAAGTCCATTCAGCATATGGCGATACCTCCCAAAGGACGTCTCGAAATCGATCCAACGGGTGGTCAGTGGAGATTGCCTGATGGATCAGTTCTAGCCAAGACGGTCACCCTGAAAGTTCCCGGCTCGGAAAAGCCCCGCCGGATGGAGACCCAGATCCTTTTGCGCCAGGAAGGTGCCTGGTCAGCCTATTCCTACCTCTGGAATGATCAGCAAACAGATGCCACTCTGGTACCTGCCGAGGGGGCATCGGTGATGGTGGATCTGGAGGATCAGGAAAACGGTGGGACGAAATATCGGTCGCGCTACCGGGTTTCTTCGCGGGCCGAATGCGTTTTGTGCCATAACCCGTGGGCTGAGGCCAAAACGACAGTCTATGGGCGTCAATCGGCCTCTCCACTGGGTCTGAACAAGTCTCAGCTGGATCATCCAAAACCTGAACGTCACAAGGCTTATCAGGAACTTGCCAACTGGGCCACAGGTACAGCGACAGAAGTTCCGAAAGCGGATCCAGCACGCACTCTGTACGCATCAAGCGAAGCCGATGCCTCTCCGGAGCGTCGCGCCAGGTCTTGGCTGCACGTAAACTGCTCGCAGTGCCATGCTTTCAATGCCGGTGGTGCGGCCACAATCATTCTCGAAGCCTGGGCCAAAACCAGCGAGATGAACATGCTCAAAGTCAAGCCACAGCAAGGAGATCTGGGATTGGGGGCAAGTGCTTTTCTGGTCGCTCCCGGCAAGCCCGAAGCGTCCGTGCTTTTTGCCCGGATCGCGAAGCAGGGGCCAGGGCATATGCCGCGACTCGGCAGCCGCGAGGTCGATCCCAAAGGTGCGGCCTTGATCGCAAGCTGGATTGAGGCTCTGGGGCAGTTGGATCCGGCAGAAAAGTCGAAGCCAAACGTGGCTGAAACGGCATCCTCAGAAACAATTCGGAGCCATATCCAAGCGATTCAGGGGTCCGCCAAACCAACTGATGAAGTTCTGCAAACTCATCTACAGGAGCTGGTGAAATCGCCAGGCGGTGCTTTGGGATTGTCGAGAATGGAGCTGGACGGGTTATCTGCAAACACTCGCGGCCAGATCACCAAAGTGGCGAAAAACGTGAAATCGCCTGAAGTTCGGGAATACCTCGAACGATTCCTGCCACGTTCCGAGCGGGTGGAGCGATTGGGAGATGGATTTTCAGTTGATGAAGTCCTGAGCCTGTCAGGAGATCCAGCACGTGGTGAATCGCTCGTATTTGCCCAGACTGGCCCGAATTGTGCCAGCTGTCATGCCGTGAATGGTCGGGGTGGAAAGGTCGGTCCGGCCTTGGACGGAATCGGGGCCAAGTATGATAAAGCGAACTTGATCCGTCACTTGGTGGAACCATCCTGGGCGATTGATCCGAAGTGGCTGACGGTGACTGTGGAATGTCACGATGGACGAGTCCTGTCAGGGTTGAAAGAGACCTTGAGCGATGGAACTGTGAAAATCAGAGATCCCAAGGGAGAGACACTCCTGAAACCCTCCGAAATTGAACGGATCGGTACTGGGCCTGTTTCGCTGATGCCCGTGGGACTTCTTCGCGACCTCACTGCGGAACAGGCAGCCGATTTGCTGGCCTATCTCGCCAGTTTGCGAACACCAGAATCAAAGGAAACGAAGTGATCTCTGAAGAAGTGTCGTCCGTCAGTGCAAAACGTGTCCATATTGCAGTTTATGTGACAAATCACGGATTTGGCCACGTCAATCGGCTGATGGCGGTTCTGAACCTGATCGATCCTGAAGTGAGAGTCACGGTCAGGGCCGACAAAGAGATTTGGACTGCGATTCAGGAGCGGCTCCACAGACCAGTGGAATTCGGCTATTTTCCATCCGATCTGGGTACAGTCAGCCCACCTGGACAGAACAGCCAGACGGATTGGCCTGCTACGTTTGAACGGCTTGCGAACCGTTATCGCGAGATTCAAGCCGCTTGTCAGGAAGAAGTGGAATGGTTGAAAAGTGCTTGTATTACAAGCGTTTATGCGGATGCATCTCCAATTCCGATCAGGCTCGCCCATGAAGCTGGATTGACTGGATACCTTGGCGCAAATTTCACCTGGGATGAAATCTACGCAGACCTGCTGGCGACCGCCCCTGAAGGGCTTTTCACGGCCCCTCAGACTGCGCAATATCAGGCCATTGTGGATGATATGAAAAGTGCCTGCGAACAGGCCACGCTTTTGAGGTTCTGGCCTTATACTCAGATGTCAGCGAAAGTTCGTGAAGTGGTGGACATGGGCCTTGTCGTAAATGAAGGACGCGACGTTCGTGCGGAATTGCTCTCAAAATTTAACCTGACCGCTGATAGCAAGCTCGTCTATTTTTACGTCGGTAGATATGGAGTGGAGGAATTGCCGTGGGATCGACTCACAGAATATCCACCCAACATCATTTTCATAGGCCTTCACCCGCCCGGCAAGCCTCTACCAGGCCGATTCGTCGTCGTCGATCCCAATGAATATAGCGGAGCGGACTTGCTCAGATCCTGCGATGCCGCCATTGCCAAAGCAGGCTATGGGGCCGTGGCTGAAGCCATGGCTGTGGGCACGCCTGTGATTTACCCCCCAAGGGAAGGCTTTGTCGAGTTTCCTGCGCTTGATCACGCTCTGCGCCACTGGGCAGGCGGCCAGCCCGTTAGCGAATCTGAATTTCGTAACTTAAGTATTCATAAAGTACTTGAAGCTGCTTTGCAATCCAGGGTTGGACCCCCATCTGTGCCTCTTGATGGTGCTCAAAAGGTTGCGAATATCTTAGTGAATGGGTTAACGACCGAAATTTCAGAGCCTGAATAATCTGCGCAAAAGACCAGTCTTCACAAACCTCTCAGGTGTCGTCAGAATCAATCGACCACGCCTGATTCCTTCGATGAAAGCCGAGCCTCGAACATCATGAAAATTGTGATCCATCCTGCCGTCGATTCAGCTCGCCTTGAGACTTTGCTGGGAATTGCAAACGGCCGAGCCGAACTGGTCAATTGTGAGACCACAGCCGATGTGCTCAATGCAGTTCCCGGTGCTGATGGATTTCTTGGCAAGATCACTCCCGAGATGCTTGCCAGAGCTGAAAAACTCCAGTGGATTCAGACATTTACAGTCAGTCTGGAACACTACATTTTTCCAGAGCTGATCGAACACCCATGCACTCTGACCAACATGCGAGGCCTGTTTGGAGATGTGATTGCCGATCAGGTCATGGGTTATGTGATCTGTTTCGCACGAAATCTGCATCTCTATATTCGGCAACAACGTGAGCATCGCTATGAGCCTGCTGGAGGAGAGTCTTCACGCGTCGATAATGCGTTCGGGCCAGGTGTGGTGAACAACATGGACAGAGCCACCATCTTCCTGCCCGATACCACCATGCTGGTAGTCGGCATGGGTGCGATCGGTTCTGAAATCGCTCGCCGCGCTTTGGCTTTCGGGATCAAGGTCAGAGGCGTGGATCAGCATCCGGATCTGGTCAGCCCTCCAGCCGGAGTGGAATCCGTTGTCGGCACAGACCACTTGAAATCAGAGCTGGGCAAGGCGGACTGGGTTGTGATTGCTGCCCCTCACACTCCATTCACAAAAGGCTGGTTCAATTCAGATGTGATTCAGTCCATGAAGCCGACCGGTTATCTGATGAATATCGGGCGAGGAGCGATAGTAGTGCTGGCAGATCTTGTGCAAGCCCTACAGTCAGGCCAGATTGCCGGGGCTGCTCTGGATGTGTTTGATCAGGAGCCACTTCCAGCCGATCATCCTTTGTGGGATATGCCCAATTGCATCATCACTCCCCATACATCCGGCTACTCCACAGCGATTGCCGGACGTCACCTGCAAACCATGTGCGAGAATCTTGAACGTTTTCTAAGTGGTCAGCCACTGAAGAATATCGTTGATAAACAGGTCTGGTATTAATCTTAAAGATGGATACGTTGGTCGTCGGTCAGGTTCGCAGATTGCAGGGCTATGAGAAAGAGGGACGTTCGCGATGACATGGTACACAACACCTCTGAGGTCGATGGAGACCCTTGCTGAAGGCGGGTTGTTATCTCGTCCGGATCGCGAACTGGCACCCCGGTTGATGGTGATTCTGGGCCGGGAGCCAGGCAAAACTTTTCCGATCCCTATGGGTGAAAGTGTTTTAGGGCGTGATATCGAATGTGATATCAAGCTGCCGGATGCATCGGTATCACGCAGGCACGCCCGGATTGTTCGCAACGCCGATGGTGGTGTGAATGTGGCCGATGGACTCTCCACAAACGGCACGCATGTAAATGATCGCAAGGTGAGTGAATCGCAACTCGCCAACGGCGATATCCTGCGTGTGGGAAACGTCTTGCTGAAATATTACGAGCCCGGAACGATCGAGGCTGAAGTCTTTCAGCGCGTTTTTCAAATGGCGATGAACGATTCGCTCACTGAAACGCTTACCAAGTCAGCCATTACATATCACCTGGAGACGATCATCCAGAACGAGTCAGAGAAA
>CAMCFM010000070.1 GCA_945874095.1 Candidatus Kuenenia stuttgartensis | reverse complement strand
AAAGGTTGCGGGTGAGCCGGGGAGGTTCTCCCAAGCACATGATGACGATGCTTATGGCTGCTGCATTCCTGCCCTGACCAGGTTCGCAAGCCACCATTGCCAGGGTCCCCCCCGGCTCACCTGAAACCCTTCCAGAGACGACGTTGTTGATTTCGCTCTCGGAGGATGAATCTGAAACTCGATCATCTTTACGATGGTCAAATTTCACTCATTACTATATTGTGAAGTCTGAACGCTGAATTGACAAGGCCAATCATGGGCAGCTCTGATATGACCCTGCCCTGTTTTCTGCCTGAACCGATTTTGCGACTTGTGGCGATTGCAGCAATCCCTGTGTGGAATTCCTGTCAATCTTGTGACAAAAAAGCCCTAAGACGGCATATTCCTGGCCCGCGCTAAACCAAGTGAAATTCGAAGCTTCGAACGATTGGCAGAAAATCCTTCACGGTGTCCGTGAAATCCGGCTCGCCAATGGGCTCACAGGTCTTGTGCTCCCCTGCGCTGGTATCGGATCCGTGGTTTGCGATATTTATTATGCGGGTGGATCATCGATTGATCCGCACGGACGATTCGGTCTGTCCCATTTTCTGGAGCATATGGTCTATAACGGTACCGAAAAAGTTCCGCGAGGCGTTCTCGATCGGATCATTCTGCGACTGGCTGGTCAGCACAACGCCGAGACAGGGCCAGATTTCACCCACTTCTGGTGCCAGTTGCCGAAGCACGCACTCGGGCTGGCTCTGGCTCTGGAAGCCGATCGCATGACGGGAGCCGCTTTGGAATCGCCGGATGTCGACCGTGAAAGGCCGATCATTCTTGAGGAAGAAGCCCGTTATCGCGAGCAGCCGTTTGAGGAACTGATGACCCGCTTGATGGCCGACCTGTTTGAAGGTCACCCGTATGCCCACCCTACAATCGGCTTTCCGGAAGACTTGCATCGCCTGACTGCAGAAGACCTTCGCAGGCATTATCGCCAAACGTTCAGGCCCGACAATGCTGTGGTGGTGATCGCCGGCGACACCACGTCAGATCAAGCCACAGCCTTGATCCACAAATATTTTGATCCGATCCAGAAAAGTTTTGAACCACTGATCAACCAGAATCTGACCACGCCTTCCATCGCGAGATTCGATGGAAGGTGCATGACACTTCCGTCCACGGAGATTGTTCCACGTGGAGCTATGCTCTGGCCGGCCCCCTGCCCTTTCGACCTTGAGTCCCGCGCCTGGGGTGTAGCGGCATCGATTCTTGGAGGAGGCCGGGGATCACGGCTGTGGCGAGCCTTGGTCGAGGATAGTCAGACAGCAGCCTTTGTGAGTGTCTCACTTTCTGAGGAGCGATTTGGAGGGTATCTGATGATCGACCTCGAGTTGAATCCAAAGTCATCCTATGAGAAGGCTGAGCAGATCGTTCATGACGTGCTAGAGAAACTGGCGACTGAGGGGCCGACCGCGGATGAGGTACGGAGAAGTGCCAGACACCGATCATCCGCTGCCCGATGGGCTCGTCAGCAGTCGACTACTCTGGCGGGTGCGTTAGGCACCTGGAGCCTGTTTGCAGACTGGCACCTTCTGGCGGAAGCTTGGAGACGCGATGACCTTGTGACGGCTGAAGATGTACAGAGAGTCGCCGGGCAACTGTGCCGTTCGAATGTGGCAAGGGGCTGGACGACTCCTGAAAAACTCTCCCAGGCCAAGAAAAATCAAGCCGATGATGAGCCTGAAAAGCCTCAGCGAATCTCGCCGGCACTGAACCAGCCTGCAACCACGGACGATGCTCCGGCCCCTGCCCTCAGTCGGATGGTGGAGAAAGCGATTCGGACGGAGGTTCGATTTCGGCCCCGGTCCAAGCCGCTGGTCAGGCAGTCGCCGGAGGGGATGAGTCTGATTGCTGAATCGCTAAAAGATCAAGGTGTCTGTGCCGTCGAGTTGCGTTGGCGCACAGGTTGGCTGGAAGAAGCTTTGCCCGGGCTGGCGACGATCACGGCCAGGGTGTGCGAAGAAAGTGTTGATCAAGTGACCGGGCATCCGTTCGGCGAAACTCTGGAAGAACTTGGAGCTTCGATCGACGCCAGTTCAGCAGGCTTTACGATCCAGGGGCGATCCGAAGATTTTGGGACTATCCTGAGCTTGATGAAGCGGATGATCTGGACGCCTGACTGGTCGCGTGAGACTGTTAAACGAGTGGCCCAGCGAACGCGTACCGAGCTTGAAGCGGACTTGGACGACCCAGCTTTTCAGGCAGAATTGATGCTCAGGAAAATGGTTTATTCGGGCGGGCCAGGCTCGAACGATGTTCGTGGGACGCTTGAAAGCCTGAAAGCGATGACCGTGACAGCGGTTCGCAATCACCACCGGCGGTTTTATCATCCTCGAAATACGATTCTAGGGGTGGCAGGCTCGTTCCGTACCAGTCGACTGATTGAGCGATTGGGGTATCGGATTTTGGGCCAAACGGAGGCCTCAAAAATCTCTGAGCATTTTGATCATGACTTGAGCCCGTCCGGCAGCTTTCCCCTCCCACTTGGCCGGATTCAGAAAATGCGGTCGCCAGGAACGCAGAACCACATCGTGATGGGGCATCGCACTGTGGCCAGGACCGATCCCGACTGGGTTGCCATGCAGGTTCTGGAAGTCATTATTGGAGCGGGGCCGGGCTTGACCGACCTGCTTAGCCAACGACTTCGCGATGATCTTGGGCTTGTCTATTCTGTGGGTATGGCCACAACAGATGGTGCCTGGCGAACTCCCGGATACATGCGGATCAGTTTTTCATGCGATCCAGCCGATGCAGTCAGGGCTGAACATGAGGCTCTTCAGGTCATGCAGCAGGCGGCTCAGGGAAATATTTCAGATCAGCAGTGCCTTGAGGCCCGCGATTATTTGACCAGATCGTGGTATCTCGGTTTTGAGGCGGCTGACGATCGGCTTTCGAACTGGCTTGATACAGAGCTTGACGACTGGGATCTAAGCCTCCCGCCAAGGTGGGTTCAGCGCTGCTCCAGCCTGACGCCTGACCAGATTCGAAAAGTGGCCCGACGGAGAATCCTGCCGAACCACTTCCAGATCGTTCAATACGGGCCTTGATTCGTATCCATTTGAGCTGTGAACAATCGGCGCATCGGCACTCTGGAAGTCAGTCGTCTGCGGCTCAGCCTATGTTGCGGCCGATTTCGAACGATTCCAGGGCGTCAATGATTTGATCGTTTGATTCAAATAATCGCTGGATGGCGGCCTTGTGGATCTTCATTTTGAGAGACCCCACACCAAGTGCTCCCCAGGCGAGGTATCCGCCCTTGTCGATTTTTTTGTCCTGAGGTTTTACGCCCTCAATGCCGGCTGGCGATACGGCGTTCAAGTCCACGGCAACTTTCAGGCTCTGGAGCTTACTCACGATATGGCCAGGCAATAGGGTGACACCAGCTGCACCAGCAGCCACGACCACTTCCACTCCATCGAGTCCTTCTGCGAGAGCTTCATCGGAGCTGGTTTGGAAAGGGAGAAAGAGCTTGCCGGTGGATTCGCCGAGCGATTCCGCCAGAACGGCCGACTTGGAATGTTGACGGCTCCCAACTCTTACCCGTGCCCCGAGATGGGCCAGAAGCATGGCTACGCGGCGACCGACTGGGCCAGTGGAGGCAAGTACGGCTGCATCCTGATCTGCAAGCGAGCCGTTCATTCCTTCCAGGACTCTCAGGACAGCGGCTGCGGCGGTTGTGTTTGAGCCGTTAGGGTCGAGCATGACGGAGACTTGGAATGGCCCAAAGAAGCTGGCTTTAACAGCTTCCAGCAAAGCCTCTCCGGCTTCCATGTCGGATCCACCGATGAAAATGGCGGTGTTTTTCAGTTGGTCGAAGCCGCGTGTAAAAATGGCTCCATGCACCAGGGCCTGAACATCTTCCGGACGGACTCCACCATAGGAAAACAGGTGGTCGATACCTGCGTCTACTGCAACCACCCTGTCAAAAACGCTGGGGTGGCGGTCGGGATCGAGCTGAATCAAAATCCGGGGGGTGGCTTCGGCCATGGCTTTTTCGATCCTAGGGTCTGAACCTGTGTCGAGATTTGCGGAAAATTTTGGATGATTCAGAATAATCGAAGATTCCTCGAAAAACAAAGAAGAAAATCACCGACGTTTTTCAGCCACATCCATGGAAAATCAGCTGTATGTCAGGCAGATGGAAGCAGATCAGGCATCTTCGGAGGAGGATGATCGCAAGCCAGAAACGGATTTTCTGGAATAAAAAGCCGTGCAAATCGCAGGTGAAAGCGTACAGAATAAGCCAAGAGTGGAGATCCATAGGATCACTGACTGGAGATGAACGACATGGCTTCTCAATCGGACCGGTTCATGATCCACCAGATTCGTGAAGGCGATGCTGATGCCTGGCGTAGTCTGGTGCAGAAATACGAAGGTCGGCTTCTGGCGTTTGTCGAGGCCCGGATTCGCGACAAGGCCACTTGTGAGGACTTGGTTCAGGACACGTTTGTTGGGCTTATGGTGAGCCTGCCGAACTATCAGGATGACCAGGATCTGGAGGCTTATCTCTTTACCATTGCGTCACATAAGCTGATAGATCAGTATCGGAGGATGGGCCGGCGGCATGTGGAGCAACTTTCCTCAACAGATTCCGGCACGGGTGGGTGGAACGAAATGCCTGACGATTTGAGGCAGGTTTCAAGTCTTCTCCATAGTCAGGAATTGAGGGAAGCGGAGCACGAATGGCTGAAGCGGACCCTTGGAGAGATGCTTGGCGAATGGGTTGCCAAGGCGGATTATGAACGGATTCGATGCCTGGAGCTGATCTTTGTCAAAGCCTGGCCCAATAAGAAAGTGGCTGAAAAACTCGGTTTGACAGAGCCGGCCGTGGCTGGGATCAAGTTTCAGGCACTGGCCCGACTGAAACAGAAAGCTCAGGCCAGGACTGGCTTTAAAGACTCTGATTCCTGAGAAATTTTCATTCCGGAACGACAATCATGGCAGACCTGAACGACGACGAAATTCTCAGGCTTTATCTCGACGAATCGCTCGACGCCGAAGGCATGGCGAGGATCGAAAAACGTCTACGCCAGGAACCCGGCCTGCTGGAGCGGCTTGACCAGATTCGTACTGAGCAGATTGACCCGGCTGTGCATAGTGTGGGGATGGCCTGGATCAGTGGCCGACTGACCTGCCCTGCCCGCTCTGAATGGACGCAGCACTTCAGCGGTGTTCTCGAACAACCGCGGTCCGCCTACCTTCAGTTCCATCTGGAGGTGGTGGAATGTCCATTCTGCCAAGCCAATGCGACGGACCTTCGCCAGCGTCAGTCTCGTCAGAAAGATTCCAAAACGAACATGGCAGACCGTTCCGCCCGAGCCGCCGGCTGGTTAAAATCGGACTGATTCCCCTGCCCCAAAACCTCTCCTGAAAGTATTTATGAACACGCTCTCCCGCCGCTCGTTTCTGGTTACGAACGCTGCCTTGATGACAATCGGCAAAGGGGCCATCGCCCAATCGGAATTTCCACCGATCATTGACACGCACCAGCACTTGTGGGATCGCAAGAAAATCCAGCTCGACTGGATCGAAAAAGGCACTGTGCTGGATCGCGACTTCCTCCCTTCCGACTATGCCCAAGCCACAGAAGGTCTTGGGGTGGTGCAGTCTGTCTATATGGAAGTGGATGTGACGCCGACTCAGCAAACTCTTGAAGCGAATGAGATTACAGCTCTTTGCAAGTCAAGGTCAGGGCCGACTCGGTCAGCGATTATTTCCGGCCGGCCTGCATCGCCGGATTTCTCGAAATATCTCGACCAGTTTCGCGATAACCCTTATATCAAAGGGATTCGACAAGTGCTTCATGCCAGCACCACACCTGCCGGCTACAGTCTATCGCCCGAATTTAAACAAGGCATTCAAGAGCTTGGCAAACGTGGCTTGAGCTTCGATATCTGCCTTCGATCGGTGGATCTTGAGGACGGTGAGAAGCTGGCCCAAGCCTGCCCTGATACCCGATTCATTCTGGATCACTGCGGTAACCCGAATGTGAAGCAAGCTCCTGATATGAAGTGGCTTAAGGCGATTGAGGCTATGGCCAAACTGCCGAACGTCTCTGGCAAGATTTCGGGCATTATCGCGGGTAGCGATCCGACCAAGCCGCTGGTGCCGCAACTGGCTCCGTTTGTGAATCATATGTGGGACAGTTTCGGGCCTGACAAGGTCGTGTTTGGTGGAGACTGGCCCGTCTGTCTGTTGGGCGGATCGTACTCCAAATGGCTGCAGACCTTACGCGAAATAGCTTCCGGACGGTCTAAAGCTGATCAGCAAAAGCTGTTTCATGACAATGCCTTGAGGGTTTACAAGCTCTAACCTAGCCACAGATAACCGCCGATTCGCACAGATTCCGAAGCCAACTCTAGCAAAGTAGGGTGGGGTGAAGCCCACCCGCTTCCAGCGGTGAATCGTCAATTATCGAGACAGATCCGTTTCGTAACAATGATTTAAACTCTTTGAAAAATGCAGTTAGGGCGATATGAGCCCGGCGTAAAACAGGGCAGTCCCGAATTCTAGCCACGGATAAACACCGATTTACACAGATTCCGAAGCCCAAAACTTTTTCGCACCAGCCTGAGTTTTAAGCTCTTTGAATTGTCCGTGCCCTTCGGTGTAAATCCGTGGCTAAAAATTGCTTCCAACACGATCGCCAAAAAAACTTTCAGCCGCCGATGGAGTGCATCAAGCGGTCAGGTTTGATGAATCGGGAGGTGTTGATTTCATGGCCCTCCCACTTCTCGGCGACTGAGTTGCGGAAGGCCTGGGCGAGCGTTTCGTTGTTGGCTCCGCTGCGGATCAGGCTTCGAAGGTCGGTTTCGTCGACTGCAAAGAGGCAGTTGCGGAGCTTCCCGTCGGCTGTGATCCTAACTCGATTGCACGACTGGCAAAACGGCCTCGAAACGGACGCAATAAAGCCAATCTTGCCCGACCCATCGGCGTAATGAAATTCCAGGGCAGGCGCGTTCGGATCTTGTCCAACGACTGGAACCAGCGGCCCTACAGAGCTTTCGATGGATGCGATCAACTCGTCCATCAGTAACACTTTGGATCGTTCCCAGACGTCCTTGGCGTCGAGCGGCATGTATTCGATAAAACGCAGTTCCAGGCCCTGATCCCGGCAAAATTGGGCCAGTGGAACGATATCTGGCTCGGAGAAGCCTTTGATCGCAACGGCGTTGATCTTGATCCGCTCAAAACCCGCATCTTGAGCTGCTGCAATACCTTGCAGAACCGATTCTACGCCGGTCCGGCGCGTGAGAGCCAGGAATCGGTCCGGATCAAGCGTGTCCAGACTGATATTGAGCTGCTTCAAGCCCGCCCGTTTCAGCTTCAGGGCCTGATCTTCAAGCAGAATCCCGTTGGTGGTCAGGCCGATATCGCGAATACCTTCAATGGCCACCAATTGCTCGATCAGAACCCAGAGTGAGGACCTGACAAGCGGCTCTCCGCCTGTGAGCCGGATCTTCCTAATCCCAAGACTTGCAGCAACTTGTGCTAGCCTGACGAGTTCTTCGAAGGTCAGGATCTGAGTTTTTGGGAGGAACTCGACCGACTCCGGCATGCAGTAAACGCAACGGATATTGCATCGGTCAGTGACGCTGATGCGCAGGTTGTCGTGCGTTCGGCCGAAGCGGTCTACCAAGGGTGTCATGGAGAGAAACTGTCCCGTCATCAAATTTGTATCAAGGTTCAGTAAAATGATTATAAACGAAAAACGACCGCGGAACATACATCCGCGGTCGGGGAAAGTCCTTTTTGGTTGAGAAATTCCAGATCAATAAGAGTCGGCTGAGAGCACTTCGCCGCCTGCGATCGTGCCCAGACCGCGCCAGACTTCGCCGCGAATTGATTCTGAGATGAACGAGACGGAACCATCCGCCTTCAGAACTTGCACGCCACCCGGGTGATAGCTCCGCGAGGTGATCGAGGCAAAAGTTGGTCCACCGTTGGATTCGCGACGAGTTGTGAGATCCACATCGAGATTGCGAGCTACCGTTCCGAGAATCTTTTTATTGGGCGTAAAGGCGGTGGTCATGCCGGTTTGGTGGGCATGGCCATCGACCCATTCCGTGTGTCCTGAAGGTTTTGGAGCGGTGGAAGAAAAAAATTCAGGGGTAATGGATTCAGGCGACGCGTTGGGCGAAGGAATATTGGTGGAGGTCATGCCTGAGATGGGACCTGTGTCGCGATAGTAGGACTGATAGGCTTTGACTTCGCCGACGAGGATGGTGTTCGAAAGCCCGTCTGAAAAGGCGGAAAACTGGCGCGCCAGATTGACTCCGAAAGGGGCTTTGTTGGGTGTGCCTGCTGATCCACCCCAAACATACCAGTCGCCGACGTTTACGCCATAATTGACAACTCCGCACAGACCAAAATCATGAGTGGCTGGCTGTGGCTTAACCTCGCTGGGACAAATCCAGGCGTTGATTGTGAGGTTTGCGACGGTGGTATTGGCAGAGTTGGCGTAGTTGAGGGTGAAGTTTAGCCCGGCAAAAGTGTTATTTTGCTCCAGGAAGGGCAGGATTCGACCATGAGCCGACCATCCTCCGAACCAGCTGACAGCACCTGAGGCGATTGTGGAGAGAGCGACCGATGGCGGTAGAACACCATTGGTATTCTCGTACTGATGCATCGCCAGACCAATTTGCTTGAGATTGTTGGCGCACGAGATGCGTCTGGCCGATTCCCGGGCCGATTGGACCGCTGGTAATAAAAGTGAGATCAAGACAGCGATAATGGCAATGACAACAAGAAGTTCGATCAGAGTGAACCCCGAACGCTTTTTCGCGGTGATCATGAGCAGGAAGACCATTCGATCAGGTGTTTTGCGATCCAAATGAGACTGAGTCTCAATGTCATAGTGGTATTGTAGGCTTGTCGGCGAGTTGCGTCAAGAAAATTTGCGAAAAGAGATTGAGGTCGCTTTGCCAGGTTTTGGGTTCATGGGCCGGAGCCAGGAAGTAGAGGCGTAATTTCCGGGATAACAAACGCGGGAGGTGTTAATCCTGATTTCGCGCAGAAGCATATTTCTGTAGACACGGTCCCCTGCCGGGCGGGTTTTTGCCATTGCAGTCAATACGTATGTAAAATTTTATATAATAATAGTTTATGTTGATTTTACAAAACAAATCCAAAGCCCGCCATGTCAGGGGACATGGCCTACACAAAATGTTGTTTTATGCCTTCTATAAACAGGTGGAACCCTTGATTCTCGACCTGTTCCTTAGATCGCACCACGCCGACGCGACTGGCTGACCACGAAGATCACAAGACTTACCACAGCCAGCCCCACGCTGCCAGACTCAGGCACGGTGACGGTGTATCCTAAATCTTTCATAAAAGCTATATCCAAACCACTGTAACCAAACGGCTTATTGCCTGGAGATACGGAATAGTACATCAGAGAATTGCTGTAATTGGTGTGATACGTGCTCGATCCACTGAGGTAGGATCCCGGTGTAAACATCTGGGCTGGCTGCCCCAGATAAGCCGTCACGTTCGGGCCATTGAACAGAATCGGATGGACGCTGTTTATCAGAGCCGCTGATGCACCAGCCATCGAGCCTGTTGGAGTTCCCGTCCCATCGCGACTGACCAGATTCTGATACGAACTCCCATTCCAGCCCAAAAGATAGCTGTCGAACGTGGAAAAGGTTGTTGGATTAGAGCTTAGGCCGTTGGATCCAATCAGCCCGACAAAACCAAGTGCGTGAGTCATCTCATGAAGCAGGATGTATCGAAAGTCGTATTGGCTCGACGACACATTTCCACCGTATCCGAAGCTTTGGGCAAAATTGACGGTCGCTCCTGCATCGCTGCCAACCCAGGTTTTCACACCGGTTTGGATATGTGATTGAGTAAACACAGGCTCGAACGAATTTGTCAGGTATAACGATGACCCTGCATAAGCCAGGGTACCGGTGGACGCATTGTAGATACCCGAAACGTCGACCTCGACTGTCACATTTCCAGAGACGCCGGAATCGAGCACCGAGGTGAGGTAGTTTGCAACATAGGTGAAGTCGGACTTGGCGGCAGCCGAATTGGCGCCGGAGTTTGTGTCAAAGCTGGCGTCGTAATTGAACTGGAAGAAGACGTCGCCTGCAAGGGAGTTGGGCGCAGACTTCGAAACCATGACCAGCATCAGGAAAGCGATTATGCGAAGATTCATAAGATGTGCACCAGACCCGAAATGTTGTGCGATCAAACCAGCCCTTGTTACCGATAATGTTACACCATTTTTACCAGCGAACATAAGAAATTTTATTCTGATGATGTTTCAAAAAAACAACGCATATGGTGAGGTTGCGGTGTGAGTCTTCAAAATGGCTTCAAGAAAAAAAGAGGATGGAGCCGACCGGAATTGTTCAGCCGGCTCCTAAGATCAATTTAAGACTTCCGTCTGGCTCCTACCAGAATGATCAGGCTAGCGACTGAGAGCACGCAAGTGCCGGGTTCTGGAACGACGGTATACCCCAAATCCTTGAGGAAGGCTTGATCCAGCCCTGAGAAGCCAAAGTTTTTGCTCCCGTATCCGAATTGAAAATACGCCAGTTGGCCAGGATAATTGTAGTGCGAGATACTTGCTCCAGCTTCGAATGCGGAAGGCGTGTAAAGCTCTGCACCAGCGTTGAGATAGGCTCTTACATTGGGGCCATCAAAGAGCAGTGGATGGGTGCTGTCCACCACTGCATTTGCGGCATTTGCGATGACTCCCGTCGGGATATTGCTTGAATCCCTGTCGACGAGGTTGACGTATTTCGACCCATCCCAGCCTTTCACATACTGGTCGAAATCGTTGTAGGAATTGCCATAAGGCGATGCTCCTGAGGCGTCAATCACAGATTCAAACCCAAAGGCATGAAACATCTCGTGCAGAAGGACGAATCTGAAGTCGATTTCGGTGGAAGTCGTGGAGCCTCCATAACCCCAGTTCCAATCGAAGTTAATGTTTGAAAAGGCTTCCGGATAAGAGGACGTGTTTTTGATATTGTCCTGAACCAGCAATTGGGTGAAACTTTTTTCGAAACCGTCGTTACCGTTCGCATATCCCCCAGCACTGGCGAGAACGCCGGAGCTGGAATCATTCGAACCGGAAACGTTGATCTGAACGACAGCATTACCTGTAAAGCCTGTCTTTACAAGACTTGAGATGTAGGTTCCAACAAACGCGAAGTCACTCTGAGCAGCTGTCAGATTCGAACCCGCACTTGTTGTAAACGAATCATCGTAGTTGAACCAGAACGAAATATCTCCGGCGTGAATGCCCTGCCCTGTGAGGGTCAGGCCAATCATGGAGAAACAAACGGCCAACCGAAGCTTGAAACGCATAGAACTTTCTCCTGTCGAAAACAAGCAACCAACTAGGAACCATTCAAAACCATACAAACCGTCACTGACTATTCTACGCGAGCAGTCTAAAACATAGAACAGGAAAAAATTGTGGAATCAAACAGGGCGTGTTTCAGCAGAACAGAAGGAAGCAAGGCTGAACAAAACGGCTTGTCTGGCAATCGCTACGATTGACACTCCTGCAGCCATAACCCTATGATGAGACTCTATTCAAGCGGAATGGCAAAATGTCGTTGGCTAGTCTTCGCCGATTCTCATAAATTCCGCGTTCAATCGATCAAAAAACACCACGAGAGAATTCGACCATGAGGATCGCTTTGGACGCCATGGGTGGCGACTTCGCCCCTGGACCAATCGTTGCAGGCGCTGTTCAGGCTGTGAACGACATGCCAGAACTGATTGTTTTGCTGGTCGGGCAGGAAGAGCGAATTATCGCTGAGCTCAATAAACTTGCGGATTCTGGTATGACAGTACATCTGGACCGCCTCCCGATCGTTCATGCCTCTGAAGTTGTAGGCATGGAAGATAAGCCTGTGGAGGCACTTCGTTCAAAGCGCGACAATTCGATCTCGAAAACCTGGGGTCTGATGGCGACCGGTAAAGCCGATGCCGTGGTCTCAGCCGGCAACACAGGCGCCATGGTGGCCTCAGGCCTGTTCAATGCCAAGATGTTTTTGCCCGGAGTGCGTCGCCCTGGTATCGCTGCGATTTTTCCGTCGAATCAAGGGCCAGTGGTCCTCATCGACGTCGGTGCCAATATGGCTCCGAAGCCTGAAGACCTTTATCAATATGGCTTGATGGGCGCGGTTTATGCCGAGAAGATTCTCGGCGTGACGGATCCAAAAATCGGGCTCCTGAACGTCGGTTCTGAGGACGACAAAGGCAACGACCTGGT
>CAMCFM010000069.1 GCA_945874095.1 Candidatus Kuenenia stuttgartensis | reverse complement strand
TGCTGAGAGCCGCATCAATCGCAAAATTCAGGTATTCATATGCCGCCATCCCACATCTTGCATCAATCTTGCCAGGTACGATCGAAGCCACATCCGGCGCCTTCAGAGGCTCAATCACGCCAATCTGGTCATTCTCAAATTCTGGAATTCGTTCCAAACTCTTCAATGGAATCAGTTTCAGATCTGCTCCGCTCTCCAAAACCGCTTTTTTCAGCAACTCGATGGAACCAACTACAACAGGCACGCAAATCGAATGCAAATACCCTCGCAGCCAGCCTTTCACGATCACCTCAGGCCCGATCCCGGCAGGGTCGCCCATGGTGATGGCAATGCGTGGAAGTGCTTTATGGAGCTTGTCTTTATCGAGGTTTTGCATGATGAATCAGTGTGTGGCGATTCGCTTTTCTTGAGCTTCCGAGGAGTTCGACGACGGTTTTTCAACACCTTCAGTGGATGGATTCCTGGCCCCTACAGGCTTGGATCTTGACGTTGAGTCCTGTCCGCCACACCCGCCAGAAATACTGATTAAACAAGCGATTACCCACAGTTTAGCATTCTGCATCATCATCATGACTTAGGCACATTTCTACAGAAGCATTCTGCCGAGTTCTTGAATCCAGATCACACCTTATTATTATAGCAAAAAACCCGCCCTGAATGGACGGGTAATTTGTCATACGAAGTTCAAAAAGATCATGAACATCATGACCAGCGTCTCAATCTGGTTCCGAGAGCCGCAATGGCCAAAGCGGACATGGCCCAGGTGGATGGCTCAGGAACAGCCGTGGCAATCACTTTCATCATGGCTGGATAATCGGTCGAAGGTGTAGAAATCCAGCTTCCAGAGGAGTATCCCATCCAGTAAGTGGAAGGCGAAATTCCGGATGATGTGGTGTCCCAATACTGCCAATCCATCGCGGCAAGAGTCACATCTTCCAGAACGATGTAATAGTTTTTAGATGGGTCAAGTGCGATCGATAAACCCGTAAATGAGACTGTCCCATAAGCTGTGCCCAAGGCGGACTGACTCTGGTTTTGAGCCACATATGAGAGTCGCGCATCAGGCTCGGAACTGACGGAATTCATCGAATAGATGCTGACTGAATATTGGCCTGCAGCTCCAGGCGCTTTCTTAATGGAAAGATCCACCTGGCTGATGGTAGAACCGGATGCCGTTGTCATGAAGCTCTGGGCATTCCGCTCTCCAACGGCAATCACGTTATCGCCAGTGGATGTTGCCGGGATGATCGTGTCAAGCAGGTCAATATCAACCGCTTGACTCTGAGGTGTCGAGACCGACAGGGCCAGCGCAACAATCGCTAGAAACACAAAGTGTCGAACAAAACCAATCATTTGGAACCTTCAATCCTATTTCATTGCGGAATCAACTTCGAAACTCATTCTTATAATCACACAATTGTTTTCATACGATTTGTTAAGCCATCGTCAATATATCTGGTTTTTTCAAATATCAGCCCGAATGTCGATTTATTTAGACATCACAATCGTACAACCTTAAAACACGGAACTCAAATTCGCATAACAAAAACAAAAATCCAAGACTCAAAATGAGCCGGAATCAAAATCAAATCATACGATTTTGACTCCGGCTTACTTCAGGCCTTTTTCAAATCAAATTAACGACTTATAAAATCCGTAGTTAAACGTCATAAATTTCTGCAAATCCTATTTTCCGATAGCATTTTCTTCAGGTAATTCTATCGATCATGGCGACTGCGATCATCCCCATCAACCATTTCGACGGTTCAGGCATAGCACCGAGGAATTCACCTTCATCATCTGTGGATAATTCATTGCAATGGCGGACCATAGCCGTGTCCCATTAATCCCAGTTCAGTGCCAATGACTGAACTCATCCGATCAAAATGAAATAGCCTGTGTAGGTGTAAAGGCGAGTGCCAGAGAGTTGAAGGCCTGACTGAAAGGCTGATCACTCAGGGCAGCCTGACTTTGATTTGAGGCCTCAATTGCAACCGATATGCCCCGTAATCCACTGACAGAATTGTAAATCCAGACAGATTAAACATCTGTTCTACCAGCCTGTTTGTAAATCTCAAGTTCGACACCTTCCACCACAATATTCGCAACAGTCGTTTTAAAACCTTGAAAAACTCGAATCCAGACGAAATTTAACACTTCACTCCAATCGAATGATCGGGTAGACTAATAGAGCTTTCGCCCAACCTCAGACTTTTGAGACTTGCAGATGAACCTGACGCTGAAGAAGTCCGTTATCCAGCATGTCTTGCCACACGTTCAAGGCCCTGCCCAGTATCTGGGTGGAGAGCTGAATAGCGTCCGCAAGGACCATGCTGCGGCCAAAGGGTCCATTTGTCTGGCCTTTCCTGATGCCTATACACTCGGAATGAGCCACCACGGCTTTCAGGTCCTTTACAGCCTGATGAATGAATTTGGATGGGCCTGCGAGCGGGTCTTCACCCCTGTACCCGACTTTGAAAAAGCTATGAGGGCCGCAAATCTGCCGCTCTATGGGCTTGAAACTTTTACGCCTCTGAACCAGTTCGATATCATCGGTTTTTCGCTCCAGTATGAAGTCAGCTATACCAATATTCTGACAATGCTCGACCTCGGCGGAATTCCTCTCCATGCTGACGAACGTGGTGCTGACGACACTTTAGTCATCGCCGGCGGCCCTGGCGCCCAGAATCCTGAGCTGATCGCACCATTCATTGACCTCTTCATCGTCGGTGATGGAGAACCATCCCTACCTGTGGTGGCCGAGATGTGGGCCTCCATGAAGGGCGACCCTGACCTGACCCGTGAAGATAAACTGGCCAGAATTGCAGCTGCCAATGAATGGGCCTATGTGCCCAGATTCTATACGCCGATTTATGGTGAAGACAGCACCATTATCGAAATCAGACGGCTTCGCGACGATGTCCCGGAAGCCATCAAAGCCTGTGTGGTGGACGATCTGGACGCCATCCCCCTGCCCATTCACCCCATCGTTCCAAACATCAGTACAGCTCACGACAGAATCGCAATCGAGATCATGAGAGGCTGCCCATGGCAGTGCCGATTCTGTCAATCCACCGTGATCAAGCGTCCCCTCCGGGTTCGATCCGTAGAGACGATTGTCAAGGCCGCGATGGAGTCTTACCTGAACACGGGTTACGACGAAATCAGCCTGCTATCGCTCTCCACCAGCGATTACCCATACTTTGAAGAACTTGTGCAAAAGATGTGCGAAGTCTTTACCCCTCTTGGAGTAAAGATCAGCCTGCCGAGTCTGCGGATTACCGAAACCCTTAAGAAAATCCCTGCCTTGCTTCAAGAAGGCAGGCGAGGCGGCCTGACTCTGGCCCCTGAAGTGGCCCGCGATGATATGCGTGAGCAGATTCGCAAGCCAATTGATAACAAAGATCTTTATGAAGGTGCTGAAGAAGCCTTTAGAAGAGGCTGGAAGCGGGTTAAACTCTACTTCCTTTGTGGCCTGCCTGGCGAGCGGACAGCCGATCTCGACGGTATTGTGGAAATGGCTGAAACGATTGCGAAAATTGGGAAGCAGGTCACAGGCCGATATGCGGATGTGACGGCAAGCGTTTCAAACTTCGTCCCCAAGCCTCACACACCTTATCAGTGGAATGAGATGCAGGGCCGCGAATATTTCCGATGGGCCCACAGATACATGCGTGATCAGGTGAAGATCAAGTCTGTCTCGATCAAGTGCCACGACATTGAACGAAGCCTTCTGGAAGGGGTTCTGACCCGAGGCGACCGGCGAGTTTCAGAGGCTGTTCTTGAGGCCTGGAAACGCGGAGCAAGGCTCGACGCCTGGTCCGAATATTTTCAGCCCAAGCTTTGGTGGAATGTCTTCGAAGACCTCGGAATGGACGTTGAATTCTATAGCCACAGAGCAAGGCCGCTCGAAGAAGTCTTGCCCTGGGACCATATTCTGGTCAAAAAAGGCCGGGCTTATCTGGCCAAAGAGCAAAACAGAGCGCTCCTCCAACTCGATACGATGGCCGACGCCGTTTAACTCCGGCCATTATTTAAGACCATGCAGGCCTGCGGCATGTGAACACATGTCGCGGGCCTTTTCGATTCAAAACCGTCATGGCAATGCGGCCAAATCATAGGCTGCGATGCGACCGATTATTCAAGCCCTGAAAGCTCGCGAGCAAGCTCATTATGCATCCGGGCGTTGGCTGTGTCGTTGATCTGCTGATAAGCTCTGGATAGGCGCTGATGATATTCCGGCTTGAGGCAATAAACAGGCAAGGCTTTGAGATAATCCTGAATACAGTCTTTCGTAAGCCCCAGCGACGATTTGATCTGGGCCCTTGTATCGTAGATTTCCAGGAAGTCAGGATATTTCTGAATGATTGGCTCAACAAGTGTCAAGGCCCTCTGAGGGTCCTTGGGATTTGTCTCGATAAGCATCATGGCCAGATTATTCAGCGATAGAATTTCGTCCGGATACTTCGATAAGATTTTCTCGTAAATCTGACGGGCAAACCCAAGCTCTTTGCTTTCCTTGCTTTGCACCGCAAATTCGTGAAGATAGGCAGGGTCGCAATCGGTTTGAAGCGTCATCTGCTCACGCAGTTTCAAGGCAGAATTCCGAACAGGGCTGGTTGGATCTGTGAGTTGCATCAAAGGAGCGATCCAGATCGTCGAACAAGGCAGTTTCTGATGGTATGTGCTAATGATTTTGAGAATCTGAGGATACTGACTACGCCCATCAGCCTGTAATCGTGTGACCCAGAGACCGAGCGCGAGTCGCCGCAATTCGTCAATACGAGATGGAGGTATGGGGACTTTCGGATGATCCAATTCTGCCAGAACAATCGCCTCGTCCTTCATCAGGATCAGGCCAATGGCGGAATGTTCAAACTGAACCAGATTCTGGGGGTTCTTCCACTGATCTCGCCAACGCGTGATATATGGAGCTACCGTGGTCGGAACATCCACATAACGGCCTTGAGCATTACGCACCAGAGCGAGTTCAAGGCAAGCCTCTTCATTGGTCCGGATTGGCTCTAAAATTCTTTCAGCATCGTTGAAGCGTCCACGACTTCGATAAAGCCGGCCAAGCGCGATCCGGGCAAAGGTTTCCGTGTCGGTGTCCACCAAGGCCCGAATCAGGTGACTCTCAATTTTAGAGGATGTCTGATCAGTTTGCTTGGGCAAGGCAGAGTAGGCCCGGGCCATTTCAATGTGCGCTGGCCCATAACTTCGGTCCGACGATTCTGTCAGAAATTCCAGAAGTTCTCGAGTCCTCTGAAGCTTCTGTTGAGAACCAAGAATCAGACCATAACGGAACAGATCCTGATTTGCAGGGCGATTTGTTGAGGAAAGCTGATTTTTTACAAGCAGATTGGCTTCATCCAATCGTTGCTCTTCAAACGCACGATCAAACCGATTCGTAAAACCAAGCTGACTGACAAGCCGGTTTGGAGTGAGGTCAAGCCAGAGTTGCAGGACGAAGAATGAAACGACGATCGCAGGGGCGGCCAATCCCAATCGCTTGGCATTTTCAATAATCCCAAGTTTGAGTTTCTGGAGACGGCTCAACTTCCGTTTGCCCGCCCCTACTGCTGCCGAATCACGCTCTGCCAAACTATCCGCTTGAGTCACTTTGCCGACCGATCGAAGAATCGATCCCAAAGTCACATCCTTCACACCCGTCCGTTCATCTGGCGCCAGACTGCCAGACCCGACCGTCTTAGCCGATCGCTTCAGCCACTTAAGAATATTCTTAAGCTTAAACTTCTTCTTCTTTGGATTATTCGAAACTTCAGAAATTGAGCTGGTATGTGATGGCCTGGACGATCGTCGTTTACGACGAAAAATTCTAGAGAGCAAGCCTTGTCGTTTACGATCGTTTCGGGCCATGGTTTATTGCAAACTGAGTTTATCTTGGTTTGGGTACGAGTTGACCTGACTGATTTTGATTCGGAACATTCCTGCGTAGCTCAGTCAGCCTGCTCTCATGCCGCAAAGCAAGTTCAATACTTCCTTTACGACGTAGCAACCGGCTAAGGGTCTCATGAATTTCAGGAACGTTCGGAAAACTGCTGAGTGATCGTGTCAAATCATCAATGGCACGGTCGTCCTGGCCAAGCAAGGCAAAAATCTGCCCCCGAGTCTCAAGATAGATTGGGTTGTTGGGCTCGAACCTCAATACCATCTCAATCAAAACCAACGCTCTCTGATAATCTTTTGGCTCTTCCTTGTAAAGAATATTTGCAAGATTATTGGCAGCGATCACGTTGTCAGGCTTGAGCTTGATACTTTGCTCAAGGAAATAGCGGGCATCATTGTTGATTCGGCGTTTCCTTGCGATGTTGCCCCAAATCATGAACCCCTCGGAGTCGAGAGCCGCCAGATTCGCCCCAATGATTTTCCGGGCCGACTTATAAACCGATTCGCCGTAAGCTGGCTGACGGTCAGCATATTGGCTGACAACGTTCCAAAGATCAGAGTTCTTCGGATCTTTCGCAAGCTCGATCAAACATTCCGAAATCAATGGGGTGGAATCCTTGACAGGATATTCAATCTTTTCAATCGTCCGAATCGCTAAAAATCGATTCTTCCAGTCTTTGATCGCAGACGCATCGTCAAGCCGCTTATACCATTCATCAAGAATTGGCTGAGCTTTTCCCCATTGGCCTGCCAGGGCCAGACACATCAGATAGCGTTCCCTGTCTTTCAGGCTTTGCTCTAAAAGCTTGGGAATCGACTCATAATAGTTCGCTGCAAACGTGGCTGAAATCTGCTGGTTGACACGATCGCCTTTGTTAAACGCCAGCTTTGCAAGATAATAGTGACCCACCGGCCATCGTTCCAAACGAGGAACCAGCAATCGCTGCACTTCCTTGTCATCTCGGAGAGTCATCAGCAAATCAAGCAGCATCTCGACGGCATCAAGTCGATCAGGGGCAACACTGAGTGCGGACCTGAGGTGGTTCTGGACCAATTCGATAAATTCAGGAACTTGCTCAATCTGCAAATCTTTGCGATTGATCAACTCTTTGGCCAGAAAAATATGGGCATCCGGAAGATTATCGCCATCATGAGCGGCCAGTTTGAGCACAAGCCTTCTGCCTTTAAGCCGAGTTCCCATGTCGGGAGCCTGCAACATCAACTGTGCATATTGCCATAAATTGGCCGGCGTATTGGCTGCCAAACAGGCCCTTCGCATGGCCAGATGAGCGCCTTCCCACTGACTTGACGCAAGCATATTGTTCGACTTGCGAAGATAGTAATTCCGTTCCCTCAGCAAATCCGATGTGTTTAGAAATATGACAGACTTATAAGCCATCATGGTCATGATGACCGCCGGAATTCCCACGATCAATGGCTCAAGTTTAAGCCTTGACTGCTCTTGAATGCCGCCCGTCTGTGAAACGATCCGCCATGGTATTCCGATCAGCCAGCGAAATAATCGGATGAAACCGCGAACGATCAAAGCCATCAAATTCTTTTGACGGATCTGATCCGATGCATCAATACGTTCTTCAGCAATCCCCGAATCATCGTGGTTCGAAAGTGGCTGATCCATATCGCCAAATTCCATCGCCTGATTCGTAATGTCCAGACGATCAACCAGATCACCTAACTGATCATGAATCTGTTCGCCAAAGTGACGACGGGTTTCCACAGAGGCCGCCTGAAGCATCTCCTCATCGCCCGAATGATAAGCCCCTGTGTCGGATGTGACCGCATCAGAAAAAATCGGGGTCGCCGCCATCCGCTTCGCAGTTGCAACCTGCATATCGTCTGGCTCAGGATCCACTTCCGCTTCAGTGCGTTTAAATCGGGCTGGCTCTTCAACAATCTGTTCTGCAAAATCTAACTTGGCTCGATCTGTCGCAATTCGAAAATCGTCTGCCGAACTCTCAGGAGTATCCTCCACCAATTGAGGAGTTTGCAAATCCTCCTCAGGCTCAAAGTGACTGTACTTTGAAGTTTCGGCAACTCTCAGATCATCCTGCTCATCAACACTGGCAGACCCTAAACGACCTGCCGGCCTGATTCGCTCAGACGCAAAATCGTGCTCTAAATCATTATCAAACTCAACCTTGCGATTCTTCCGGCTGACTCGTGATTCGCCATCGCCAATCGCAAACTGCTGAAGATCCTCGTCGTCCGCCAATCCGAAAGATGAATCCGTTTGATGGTCACGCCGAGCGTGATATTCCATTCCAAACAGTTTGAATACGAAGACTTTAATATGGGAAAAAAAACTCTCGTCCGTCTTCTCGTCAGCCGCAGAAGCAATCTGAAATTCATCATCCCGCCATTCAGGCGGATGTTCAGGGATCAGGGATTGAGAGTTGTCGGGATTTGTAGACATCGATTCTCCTGAACAATTGTCATTGGAATCGAGAATTTCGGCAAGTCGAAAAAATCGCAAATTCCGAAATTCGACAGTTCTTCACGCCACCATCGACCAAAAGTTCCCGTTCACTCACCTGATGACAGCTCTTGTGGCAGTTTGGCTTCCATTGCAGCCTTCAAAAGCTCGCCAAGAGCCTGCTGATCTGCCGATTTAGGTGCCGTAAACGACTCATAGAAAATCTCTGTCAGGTAACGATCAGCCTGAGTCGGATTTCGCATGGCCGCACCTTGAAGGAAATGCCACCAAACCAGACGCGATAGACTTCGTACGGAAGGCGTATCAGAGTCTCCACCCATCTTGTCCATCGCATAAACCAGAAAACCCTTCTCACCCGTCGGCTGAGACAAATTCATCAGGACGTAAGGCTTGCCCGTCGGATTCGTCGTCACAACCTGCTCACTTGCAATCGACCATCCACGAGACTGGAATTCCAGGAATCGATCATTCCAACCCTTGTAAGGGCCCGCCCAACTCACTCTCGCTGCCTTTTGATCTATCGTGTAAAACGCCGAAACAGCCGACAATTTTGAACCACCTGAAACACCTGGTGTCTCGCTCAAAAGTGGTGTATTCGTACGCGCCCATCGACCCAGCCGATCAGGCCAAAGTTTTTCGTTCTTACTGGCCGCCACTGCCTGCCATCGGGAACGAACCAATTTCTCGGAATTTGTCCTCTGGATTGACTGACCAGCGGCGAGAATGGCCAAAATCATGGCCATTGTTCCGATGCCATAGAACAAGGCTGAAGGAAGTGAAACCGGCAGAGCCTCTTCAATTTCTGATCCCGATTCCCCACCCATGTTCACTTCACCAGGGTTCACAACCGCTGACTTTCGTGATTTGTCGCGTTTGATCCATGAAAGCGGATTCAAAAGCCCAAAAACGAGTAATAACTGATCGGTGCTCGCTATCAAAACCAGAGCCGCAAGTAACGCAAATCCGGATTTACCCCAAATCGTTTCCCAGCCTCGAATTTCGTTCTGAGACAAAACCCTGCCATAAACCCAGAACCCATTCAGCACCAACGCCCAGAATATCCCGGAAACCGTCAGCGTCAGCACGTGAATTGGACCACGTCTCATCACTAGGCCCACAACACATGCCACGATCGCACCTAGCCGCAAACCCGTCAACCGACCATCGGTCTGGCCAACAATTGTTTCGCCTTTGATGGTTTGAACCACCCTGCCCTCAGGATAGTTCAAAACTTCACGCATATCTAAACGATCTCCAACCAAACGACTTAAGTACAATTCAGCTTTCGTCTCAAACCGCTCGGCAACCGGACTGGCCACTGGCCACAGACAAAACGTTGCAAACAATGCCACAAAGGCATCCCGCAACGGTGTCTTGCGAGCCACTGACAGACTCAGTGCCATAAATGAAAGGGCGAATGCGACTGATGCCGGCCATCGAACTGGAAAAACCAGCAAAAGACCAAGAGACAAAACGCTGCCGATCAACAGGACCGCCGCAGTCGTATCCGATGGCCCTTCATAATCTTCCAATTGGCCTTCCAGGACTTGATTCGGTAAATCCCGAGTACTTTTCATGACCCGATAGGCTGTGAGCAAAGGAGCGCCCGCAAGTCCCAGCAGGCTTATCCCAATCAAAAGAGATACGAAATTGCTCGACCCTGAAAATGAGAAGTAGCTCGATACCGCTGATGCGACAACAGTTAAGGATGCTGAAACCGTGATTTTGTTTGAAATTAGCATGGTCAAAATCAATTTGGATGAGGAAAGGAAATCGTTTGGACAACGGAGGAGGAGGGATTCGAACCCTCGGTAGGGAGTGAACCCTACACCGGTTTTCGAAACCGGCCCTTTCAACCGCTCAGGCACCCCTCCAGGTACATACCTATAGTAATCTCTATCGTCAAAATTGCAACCTACGTTCAGCGAAAAAATTACGAAGCTGTTCACTTGCCTCATCACCAAGCAAATTTCCATCGACTTTCAGCCGATGATTCAGCCTTGGATCATCGGTTATCCTATAGATACTTCGGCATCCTCCAAACCGATCATCCCTTGCTCCAAAACAAACTCGCCTCAAACGTGCGTTCACCAACCCGCCTGCACACATCACGCAAGGCTCCAGCGTCACATAAAGCACGCAGTCTGCCAAAGCGTGACGTCCCACTACTTTCGCAGCCAGCCTCAGGGCAATCATTTCGGCATGCGCTGTCGGGTCACCTAAAGCTTCCACCTGATTGAATGATTCAGCGATGATCCCTCCAGGACCTACAATCACCGCACCAACCGGTACCTCGCCGAGCTTGGAACCCGCTTCAGCAAGGCTTAAGGCGTGACGCATATAAAAAAAATCCGCTTCAGACCATTTTGGCCTTAGCGGATCGTTCGGTTCTATAGTCATTTGAATGCACCCGATAGGATTCGAACCTATAACCTTCGGTTCCGTAGACCGATGCTCTATCCAATTGAGCTACGAGTGCGTCTGTAGAAGTTAATATACGGACTATTCGTGAGAAAGCAAGCCCTTTCTTGCCTCATATTCCATAAGACTCACGAAAACTTACACTTAAAATCATATTGTTTTTCTGTGGCCCGTCGACGGATCGTCACACAATCACCCAGTCACTCCGACAACCTCGCCAGTCAACGACACCCGAAAATTGTCCGTAATCCCCGATTGCTTATCTGGTTTAAGTCGGTGATAATGGAGAGGTCCTGACAATCCCGCCTACATCCGTTCGTCTCTTGAAAAAGTTCGAGATCACCGGCTATTCCTGTATTTGCCCTCCTCAAGGGTTCCATGAGATGGACTCACTCATATGAATTTAGACTACGGATGCCAACCCATCTCCCGACGTCGCGCCTTGGTGCAAATCGGCGGCCTTGGAGCATTTGGGATCCGCCTGGTCGATCTTCTCGCTGCCAGATCAAACGCCAGTGATCCAAGTCCGATCAAATCGGTCGTGCTTCTCTGGCTCTGGGGCGGCCCCAGCCATCTCGATACCTTCGACATGAAACCAACGGCTCCGCTCGAATATCGGGGCCCATTCGAGCCAATCCAAACCAAAGTCCCCGGCCTTTCGTTTTGCGAACTCCTCCCAAACCTCTCAAAAGTCGCGGATAAAATCGCCGTCATTCGAAGCATGAATCACGCTTCCAATGATCACGGAGTCGCTGGAACCATCGCCCTCACAGGCTCTCAAGCAGGTGCCGTTGCACTCGGCGGATCCGTCAGTACAGGAGTCATGAGACCAAGTATCGGCTCCATCATCGGTCGATTGAACCCGCGGCCTTCCGGGCAACTCCCAGGCTACGTCATCCTCGGCAGTCAACTTCACCAGGGACTCAAAAAAGTCGTCGGTGAAGGCGGTGGACTACTTGGCTCAACCCACGACCCTTTTCGCCTCGACTACGACCCTATCGAAGGCCTCAAAATTCCTTCTCTGGATCTGCCAAAAGAACTTTCCTCCAGCCGCATGGACCGCCGGTTTGAACTCCTCGAAAAAGCCCGGGCCGATGCATCCAAGCCCGGCTTGGCCATGGACCATCATTACCGGCTTGCCCACACCCTTCTCTCGTCACGCCAAACACTTGCAGCTCTTGATCTCTCCACTGAGCCTGAACCCCTGCGTGATGCCTATGGCCGCCATAGATTTGGTCAATGCTGTATGCTCGCCCGCCGCCTAGTCGAAGCCGGCCAGCCTGTCGTTCAAGTAAACTGGTCAACACACGTAGAATGCCCAGAAGACGCCGGTGACGGGGGCTGGGATATGCACGACCGATATTTCCAGATCATGCAGGACCGGCACGGCTGGATGCTCGATCAAGCCATGGCCACCTTGATCACCGACCTCGACCAGCGTCGCCTCCTCGACTCCACCTTGATCGTCGCCGTTGGAGAGTTCGGCAGAACTCCAAAAATCAACGAAAAAGCCGGCCGAGATCACTGGAACCC
>CAMCFM010000068.1 GCA_945874095.1 Candidatus Kuenenia stuttgartensis | reverse complement strand
GCCGAAGTGGGTTCAGGCTGGCGAACAAAGCGAATTCAGGGTGCATTCGGTGGAAATGTACCATCTTGATCTCTACCTTTATGGCCTGAAAAAAGAATTGGTTAAAAGCCTTGGATGGTACGATGAACATGGTCCAAGGGCGACCATGTAAATCACTCCTGATGGGGATTATTCCCAAACCGGCGTCCAGTTCAACCATCAGGGATATACAAATCCGCATCATAAGCAATATGTGACTGCGCCTGAAAAGTCGGGGTTGTATTATTTTCATGCAAAGACGAATTCCGGCGCGACGTTCTCATTTCCATGGGTTGTTGCACCGGCAGTTCCAAAATCGCAAATTGCAGTCCTGGCATCCAATGTGACATGGAATGCTTATAATGCATTCGGTGGACGGTCAAATTATATCAATCCTGACAAGCTCCCTCATGTTCCTGTGGTCAACAGCCGACAGGAACTGGCCCGATATACGGATCCTGATAATATCAATTATGGAGCGTGGGACTATGCTCCACTTTCATTTGAAAGGCCAGAGCTGATTAACAGTATCGCCCTTGAAGAGCAGGCAACCGACCCGATTGAAGGGCGTGCCGCATGCCATTTGGCATCGGCAGAGTGGAGGCTTCTGGCGTGGATGGAACGTGAAGGTTTTGAATATGATTATTGGGCAGAAACGCAGCTCCAGAGCGGAGTGTTGGATTTAAAGAATTATAAAATCCTCGTCATTTCCACTCATCCGGAATATTGGTCGAGAGAGATGTTCCAAAAAGTGCATCACTGGGTCTTTCATGAAGGCGGGCGATTGGTCTATCTCGGAGGAAATGGCCTGAATTGTGAAGTGGAGTTTCTTGACCCATTTACCATGCGGGTGCGTAACGGCGATGATCGTGAGATGAAGCGGCGAAACCTCGAAAGCCGGTTCCATTTTACTGGCATTTCTGAAGGGAGTTTACTGGGCGTGGTTTACGATGAACGTGGGATTATGACCAGCGCTCCTTATGAAGTGTTAGAGCCTGATCATTGGGTTTATCGGGGAACGAATCTCAAAAAAGGTGATCGTTTCGGCCAAGAAAGCCTGCATAGGCGGTGTCTGGGCGGTGCATCCGGGCACGAAACCGATAAAACGACAGCCAGTTCGCCTAAAGGTACTCAAATCATTGCCAGAGGGTTAAATGCAGATCAGGGTGGAGCGGAAATTGTGACATTTGAAACCAGCACTGGTGGACGCGTGTTTTCAGCCGGTTCCATCACCTGGCCCGCAAGTGTTCTGGTGAGCAAACCTGTCAGTAAAATGACGAAGAATGTACTCGAAGAGTTTCTGAAATAATCGGAGTCGAATTGCAACCGAGATCGAAAAGTCTTTAACTGAATATGGAAGTGATGGGCTGCCTTTCAGTGATTTTCAGAGGGCGGTCCAGAATGTCTCGAATCATGGTGTCGGGAGATAGCCCGAAGGCGTGGAGAATGGTGGCCTGAAAGTCTTCAGGGGTGACGGGTTTATCCTTTACATAAGCCAAACCGCTTTCACAAACCGCTTGATTTTCCGCTGTTTCAGCCTGAATCAAGCTGTTTGGTGAATCGGTCGAGTTGCCAGAAGAGATCACAAGATCGCTCGTGACACCTGTTGTTGGTGTCACCGCTGGTGTCACCGAAAATGTCGGCAAACTGGCCAGTGCTGATCGACCGTCAAGCTGGCGTTCATCGGTGTAGGTTCCGGCTGTCAAAGCTGGGTTAGAGTGCCGAGCCAACATCTGGACGGTTCGAAGATTCTGCCCAGAGGCCATCATCCAAGTGATGTACGATTTCCTCAGCGAGTGAAAATTCAACCGCAGCCCATCGACGATTTGGGGAATTCCAGCCCGCCGCAGGTCGTTCAGGAACCAGTCAGACATATCTGCCCGCCTGGGCATAAAGAACAGCTTGTTATCATCACTCAGCCCTTGTGAGTCGATCCAACTGGCCAGCATGACGCCCACCGCTGGCGGCAATGGCTGGACTCCGCTCTTGCGGTTCTTCGTCCACTCAGCCGACAGCATGACGCAAGGCTGATCTGTGCCAAGCCCTCGCAAGTCTGCCACGGTCACGCAAGAGATTTCTTTCGCCCTCAGTCCGCTGACCGACGCGAAAAGGTAGACAAGTCGCCGTTCGTCAGACTCGACAGCGGCCAGGAACCGCTCGAACTCTGACTTGGTGAACGCCCGCCGTGGCTTGCGTGATGCCAGCTTCGGCAAGCTGAGCTGAAGCACAACCGGATTAACCAGCGCGTCAGTTTGGTACAAAAACTTCGTAAACTTGGATACCACCGCACGGCAAGCCGACAGCGTCGCAGAACCGGCACCATCGACAGCCAACGCATCAATCCACCTCTGGCAACGACGGCAATCAATTTCGACTGGCCGGATGTTCGGGTTGGCTTCGAGAAACCGCCCCAAGTAGACCGCTGTGGTGTCGCGGTACGCTTTCCGTTCAATAGTGGCAAGGAACTCGTCAGACAGCTGCGACATCGGCAACTTGGCACGCGACAAGGTGCGAACCTCAGCGGCTGATATTCTGCCTGACTTGATCTGCTCGACCAGGTCTAATCTTTCGCTCAAAACACGCTCAGCCAGCTCGCGGTTGGATAGGCCGGTCGATTCGGTCACGACAACGCCAAACTCGTTTCGAAATTTGATGTAGTAGCCTTCTGTCAACAATCGCCAGCCACCATCAGCGGCCTTGCTGACGTCTCGCTTGTGTCGGTTACCCTTGCTGTCAGTCCAGACGGCAGAGGCGACACCGTCGCGATTTACGCGGCCAATTGTGGCCGATGGCGGTGGGGTTCGGTGGGTGACACGTTTCCAGCAATTAGCCATTTTTCTCGCTCGCTTTCTTGATTCGAAATGCTTTCTTCCGGCACAGATCGCCGCAGAATCGGCGGCTGATCGTCAGTGGTTGAAATGCCACTCCGCAAGTCGGACAGGTCACAGTCGGCAAAATTGGCCGCCTGGCAGCCCTTAGTTTTCGCTGAAGCTCAGCCTGAAGTTTTCGACGTTTCTCGATGTCCATAAATCGCCTTTCTGTTGACGTTTTTGCGTCGCATATTCATCATAGAGAGAGACGGCGAAACGTCAACACCCTCGATCCGAATATCTTTCCCGTATGCACGAAAAGCCGCAGGCAAAGCGTTTGACCGCACTGTCTGCCGATGGTGACACTGAATAAGTTGCCCGCCGCCGTTCGACAGCGGGCTTGTCTCAATTGTCTTCAGGGTTGCCTGTAAATCGGTATGGTCGCTGAATCAGCTTGTAACCGTCGATCCAGCTCCGTTTGCGAGTGTTCGCAATGAACCCCTCGGCCTCGTTTGCTGGGCCTAGCCATAGAATCCACTTCACGGCTTTGACGCTCGCTGGCGTTTTCAGAACCATAAAGCTGATCGACTCGTCACTGTCGAGATCGATCAGTGCCGGGCCTGCCAGCTCAATGACGTTGCCGGCTGGCCGATCCATCGACCAACTGATCGCGTGCCCCTCCAGTGCCGCCATAGCCTCGTCAATCGACTCACGGCTTTCGTCTGAGCTGAATGTGATCATCCCGCCATTCCAGAATACCGTGACACCTTGTGGGGCATTCGCCATCGGAATCATCTCTTTCAGTCGAGTCTTGAGATATAGCCCAGAACCAATGGTCGTTGAGAGCTGAACCCTTTACGCTCCAATAAAACCAACCGTCAATCGTTCTATCCTTCATGTTGCTGGAAAAGTGCCGATACACAGTATCAGCAGATATGCCAAGCCGCTCAGAAACGACGTTGGCGGCGTAGGTACGCCAAGCCGCTGAATCCTTGATGGTCTCGTTCTTGAGTTCGCTCGGCATTCGACCGGGCATTCTGCCGCCGTTCGCCTGTAAGGTCTCTAAAATCGCTTCTGTGATCTGGTCAGGCTCAACCTTGGGTTTTCGGCCACGCTTCGCAGCCGCCCGATCCTCAGCCGATTCGACCGGCTTGAATTCTTCTAGCGGAATCGTTCGGATGAACTGCAAGGCACCGAACTCAAAACCATCTTCAGTCGTCCTGCTTTCGTAGTTAAACTGTAATGGTGTCTGGCTCGCGAACGGTGCGTCATTAGCCTTTCCCACTTCGATGGTGACGGCCTGAACCCCGTAGTTTTCATTACGACTCAGTGACCAGTGCAGCCTCGCGTTCGTCGTCCAATAAACCGAACCTCTGGCCCGGTCTCTGGCGTCACGATTTTCGGTCATTTTGCCTTCATGGTGAATCAGGAACACCGGCAGCCGATTCAATGCGAACAGCTTGATATCCGTCAAACCTTCATCAAGTTTTACGTCATCGCCGCCTAATCTGGTGTCAATGTTTCGACCAACATCAATCACGACCAGCACAGTGTCAGGGTGCTGCTCAATGAACGTCTTCATAATCTCGACCACAGATAAGCCGGTCGCCTTCACTCGATCGACGTCAAAGACTTCGATCCTGCTCATATCGCAGCCAATCGCCCGCAGCTTGATTAACTTTCGCTCTGGACTGTTTTCGGAGTCGAACAGTAAAACCGTGCCAGCTTCGCAAGGCTGGCCGTCTGGCCACGCTGTGCCGGTCGAATAATGGTAGGTCAGCCAGTCCGTAGCCCCGCTCTTGCCAGAACCCTCCCGGCCAGTCAGCAGGCATAGCCCTTTGGGTATCCGGTTTCGCCAGCTCCACGTCAAAGCTTCCAAATCAATGTTTGGGTCGATATCTTCGAACCGGACGCCCTTGACCGCCTTGCGTGGCCTTGTAAGCTCGCCCGTCGGTTCGATCTCATCACGCTTCTTTTCGAGTCTTGCCATCCTGTCGGCCAGCGACTCAGCCCCAACAGAAAAACAGTTATTGTTGTCTTCAGAAACCATGTATATTCTTATCTTTGCTATGAAGAAGATAGCCCAGCCGACTTTTAGCGGGGCCGGCTAGGCCAGAAAATCAGACTGTCATGAACGGCTTGAGGACTTCAACAACGGAGTTCCTCCACTTGACGTGGCGGGACTCGTAGTTGTTCTTAGCAATATGCCGACCGAACGCGTGGCCGTGGACGCGGCCCGCTTCGGTCAGCAACCATTTACCGTGGTACTTACCGTCAGCGGTTCGCTGCTCAGTCTGAAGACCAGCCTTGACCAAGGCGACATTCATCTTGGTAGCTTTCCAGCCCAGCGGCTTGCCCAAGTCGGTCAAGTCGTGATAATCAGCTTCATCGGGTTCAGCCGGTTGGCCTATCCGATCGCCCAGCATCAGGACGGAATTTTCGAGCGAGCTTTGGCGACTGAGTAACCGCGTCCATTCGGACGTTGGAACCAGCGTAAAGCCCTCTGGCGTGGCCGCTGTGACGTTTGTTGGCGGCGGGGTCGCATATCCAACGCTGTTGCGACTCGACCACCAAGAATCGGCGTCTGTGGCCGAAAAACAGGGTTGACCTTTGAGCCGTTGGCACCGGACGCCATTGGCGGTGGCCCAGGCTTCGGGATTCTTCGCGGCAGCTTTCGGAACGTGCCGCGAACGAACCAAGATTGCCAGGGGAACAAATTCGAGCAGGTTCCCATTGAAATCAGTGTCACCGGCATTAACTTGAACCATAGTAAAGCCTCCTTTGTGCTGTTTCGTGAAAATCTCAGCATACTCGGCAGATACTCAGCACCTACCTGCCGTGGTGGGGTGGTTGTAGTGCTCATAGTGACTCATCACCGGCACCAGGGAACAAATTAGACTTGCCCTTTTTCCAGCCGTCGGTGAATTGCTTCATCGCTGTCGGTTCGTCCATGCCCCAGCCCAAAATATGTTCGCGAAACAAGCCCCAGGCACCTCGTAGGCCGAAGCCACGTTCACCAACCTGGCAGCCGATTAGGAACGCTTTCATTCGCCGGCCATCGCTAACCACAATGTCACCGGAAAGGATCCGCTGTGTTTCGAACGGCATACGGTACGACACAAAGCTGCCGCCCTCAGGCTTGAACGCGGCCTTTTTCTCAATAAATTCGATTGTGGCCTGCTGGGATGTTTCACCAGCCGCCGCCCAGCGTTCAGCAAACGCGTTCCGGTAGTTGTCATCGAGCTGGCCCGCAGGCCAGAGGAACCGCTGGGTTCGCAGTGGTTGACTGGAATCAACCCACAGCGTCGCGGCTGGGTCGATAATCGCGGCATGTTCACGAACCAGCAATTCGCCAGCCGTGAACGGCACAGCGTGCCGACCGCTTTTCATGTTTTTGCTGTTCGGCAGGCGAATCAAGCCGCCGACGTCATAAATCGTGTCATCCACGATCTCGGTTTCCTTGTCGCCAGTGAGAACACCGGCTTTGCTCGCCAAAGCCATTGCGAAGGCTCTGTGACGCTTGAACGTGTCAGGTTGAAACTCGATATCCGTTGGATCGAATAGCGGATTCAGTAATCGAACGTGACAGCCTTTGCTGCCGCTCAAATTGCACCGGAACACGTCATGAGACACGTCCAGGTTGAAGGTTTGCATGATGTATCTGACCAGCGTTTCAGCCGTCAGAAGCGATTTCGTAGGATCCTCTTTACAGTCAAGATCCCACGTGATCCACGGGCAGGCGTGGCCAATACCGCTGCTTTGCAGTCCGTCCAACTTGCCGCCGTGGGCGTCTTTGTAGGACTTGAGCGGCCCAAGCTCGAAAGCATGAAGTGAAGTGAACGTGTCCTCTGTCACGTCACTCATGCCCAGCCTTGGGTCACCGTTCCAGGCCCGCGTCATGATGTCGAACGTCGACACCAGTTCCCTGGTGGATCGACGCCCGCGAACAAGAAAACCGATGCACGGGTTACTCCCGTAAGCAGTGGTGGTCATCCAAAAACCTCCACATCATCGAAGCCGGACGCTTGCGGCGTGCGGTCGACAATCTCAAGAATCTTCTTGATCTGGGGTTCTGGCGGCTTATTGTTGTACGGCGGCTTCAGCTCAACGTTCGCACGAACTAGCAGGATTTCCGGTAGCAAGCCGGTTGCGTCGTCGTCAAACGAATTTTCATCCAGGCCCAGTTGCCGCATGATAATGCCCGCCATGGCGGCAGCCTGATCGCTGTTGTTTGATAGCCAGTGGTCAACCGACCGGCCTTCAAGCTCGCTTGGTGATCCGTCACCCTTGGAAGCGATAATGAACTTCAGCACGACACTGCCGCTCTCAAGTGACTTGAATTTGCTGAGACCCAGACGGTACTCGCCAGCCGGAATTGGCTTGAGTCCGTCGCGGATGATGTCGAGACGATTGGCGAAATTCTTCTTAAAGATACTCATAGCGGAACCTGCTTTCTAATCAGTTGCTAGAATTCAAGAGTTCTTCAGCCTGGCGAACGCTCGCCAGCACTTCACGAAGCCGCCCAGCCGCTTCCTCAAGGTGGTCGAGCTTTATTTTGAGGCTGACGATTTGGCTGGAACCAACGCACAAGCCGCCGTCAATGTAATCGCATACACCGCGATCAAAGACGTTTTTGATCGAGACCGCAGCAATCGAAATCACTTTGATTTCGTCGCGTGCAGCCTGGTTTGCCATCGCTGCGACAGCGACGTCAAACCCGTTGGTTTTGGCTAGAGCTAGAATGATTTCACGGGCTTCGTAAGACAGGCCGCTCTTTTCGGTCATGGTCATGGAAGCAACTTTCTGCCTCGATTTCGAGGCCTCTCAGGTTCTGACAGGCCGCCGAACAATTCGGACTGGCCAGCTAACGGTTTTAAGGCTTTCTTGGTCGGAATGGTCGACGGGGTGGCAGGCCCGATCGGGTCGCCAGCTCGGCCTCGAAAGGCTTTTTTCATCGGTTGCCGCCTTTGTGGCCTTGTGCAATCTGGGCCGCACAGCTTGTATCGAGCCATTTACATATGACTGACCGACGATATCTAACACTTCGGCCTAATCGGACGACACCCGGAACCCGACCGCTATCAACCAGCCGCCGCACGGTAGTCGGAGAGACGCTTAGTATCGCGGCCAGTGTCGGCGTATCAATCAATTCGCTAATTGGCGGTGGAATCACTTGACTCTCTGCCGATTGATGAATTGTCATCGAGCTTACTCCCGTCGCCCCTCAACCTGCGAAGTGCTGGTGTCCTTGGGCGACAACTCCATATTCACCGACCTGAAATAGAGTTTTTGAAAGTGAAGGTCGAGAATCTCAAATTTTTTCCTTCTGCTAAGTTTCACAGCCTAAAACAAGCGGATCTGTCGCAAAATATTTCGGAAAATAAATGAGAACGACCTTCACAAAAAGTGAAGGTCGAAGTGAAGGTCGATGGATTTTGTACTGCCAGAGTTGACTGAAATCAGCTTGTCATCCGCGTTGATCTAAATGACGTTTTCGACTTATTATAAGACGCGTGAAGCTCACGCCATGTCGCTCTGGCGTCGTCAGTCTGTTTCCCGCCCTGAGTCCCGAAAGACGGGTTACCCACCATATCGCAGAACTCTTGGAATTTAGGCGGCTTCTTCTCGAACCTGCCACCGCTAACGTTCTCCAGTTCCCACTTCTCTATCGCCGCGATAACCAGCATAGATCTCGTGATTCTCTTCTGCTTCGGTGCGGGCTTGGTTCGGTGTTTAATATTTCCTTCGAGCAACTCGACATCATGTGCGAGCTGTGCCACTCTCTCCAGCTTCCTGAACGGCACGCCGTTGGAAGATGTCCCACCCACATAGGCAAACACGCCCGTTGGGATCAATCCTGCTTCCCTCATTGCACTAACAAAGCCTCTATTAAGCGGCGCCCCGTCCATAAGGTTCGCCAGCAACCCTAGCAATAAAGACTTTGCTTCTGAATCAAGAAGGTGAGTACCCTTTATTGAATCTTTAATCTCGGAAGCGTGATGCTTGATATCGGCCCGCGACTTACCGCCAGTGTCCAGAAAAGCTTGCAGCAACGGGATTACGTTATCTCTTATGAGATATCTTGGGTTAGGATGAATGAGCATGGGTGGCGACTCCTGATTACCATAGGTGACGTACAATCCAATCGTAAGCAGCGAGTTAGTGAAAATCTATAGTCGCCTCAATACTGAATACTATGCAGATATGCTAAAACCACAAAAAACAAGCTGTTTTAAGGCCAGATGTGTGATTGGTGACACTGAATCAGCTTGAAAGTTTGATTCCACTTCTCACCGCATCCCATTTGAAACATCGGCGACAGTTTTCGCAGACAACGGTTATTTCCTCGGCTTTGTTCAGCGGGCAAACAATCTTCTCCGCAAAACAGGGCGAACGCAGCGGAGCCAATCTCTAAACTGGACTTTTACTTGAAGCTAAACAGAACCAGTTATCCCACACAGTTCTTTAGAGAGTACTAAGTCGACAGGTTTCTCAACTCATAAAACGGTGTTCCTCGAATGATTTCTCCAGGAACGTCAAACGTCTTATAAAGGCATTGGTGATTTGCCAAGCACTTCACCCGGTCTACTGTTCCTTGGTCGACATCTGTCAAGCCAATACCCACAAGGTCCCTTACGCTTAGGTTCGGAACTTTGTGAACGAACCACGTGAGAAGAGGTTCCCTGTAGTCTTCATTAGTAGTTTTAAAATGGGACAGATATTGTGAAGCCAGCATTACACCGATGCCAAACTCGCGGCCTTGTAGTAACAGCTTCTTTAAGACATCAAACTCATACTGCATAATATTATTCGCTTCGTCGACGAGAAGGTAAGAATCGATGTAGCGTAACTGAGGATTCGTTCCCAAAAACGGCTTTTTTTCCCTCGTTAGCATATAAGTGTAATATAGATTCAGCAGTATAGCGACAACAACGTTCTTTGTCTTGTCGTCATCCTGTAAGTAACTGAGGTCTACGACAACAGGACCTGAGAAGAACTCAGAGAATGATAATACTTTGGAAGGATCACGGGTAAAGAGTTCCATGTCCACCATGTTGCTCATAATACTATATGGAGCGTCAAGCTTATCCCCGAATAATTTCTTATATGCATCAAAAACGTCATACAGCGTTGGCGTGGAATGAGGCTGACTTTGAACGGCGGCGTAAGCATCCCGCACGGCGTTTTTCAATTTTTCTTGTTGAACCGGCCCTATTCCAGTGTAAACGCGGCTAAGAATGTCAATGAAGCAGCGAGCACGATGAAGCCAAGCCTTGTTGCTATCGGGAGCATCTCGAAGATCAAAGAGATTTAGAGGTAAGTTTTCAGGGCGAATGACTCGAGCGCCGGTTGCATCGACAAACTCTTGCTTTGAATAATCTTTCTTGTAGTCAAAAATAAGAATATTGGGAGAAGTACCTCGGTTAGCAGCAGGATTCTTGCGAAACTGGTATATTAGTGCCTGTACTAGCTGAGTTTTACCGACTCCCAGATCTCCAACAATTCCAATATTCATCTGGTTGAGTGCGGTATTACTCGGGTAAAAGAACCGGTCTATAACTGAGATGGTTGAGACAGACTTACCAACAGCGAATCTCACACCTTCTGCAGACGAGGTAGATGGTGTTTCGAAAGTTATTGTATCTGGAGACAATTCATCGTCGACCTTTACCATTGATGGTTCTGGTTTATCAATGACAGTTGTTTGCCCCGATAGTGATTCAAATTTAGGAATTAAGAGCTGATTTTCCGCCCGCTTGATTGGCAAAACTATTGCAGATAATTGCCAGTCACCTAGTACATTACACAACTGTTGAGTGACATTTTGATCGGGTTCGGTGAGAATGGAATATGCATCTGAGTGGCTGATTAGCAAAACTTCATCGAGGCCATCATTGTCAAGATCCTTCTTTTCGCTCTCCTTATGCGTACCAACTACAAATAAGCGTCCGTGCGAGTCAACGTGTGGAACTATTCGACCTGAAAGAATTGCGGCAATAACTTCCCCGTGCAACTTGTACCAATCCGCTGAGTTCATTAGGGGACTAAGTTGACCATAAACTCGGAAAGCATAATCAAGCCAAGAGACAACGAGGTGTCTATGCGCAATTCCCCAAACGGCATGTTCAGATGCTCGTTTTTCTAATTTCTCAAGGAAATCCCCAAAAATACGTGCCTGATCTATTGCATCTCGAAGCTGGGCATCGGACATCCCCTTTGATCGCGCCTTAACCTCAATTGGTGTAACTTTTATTGCCGCTAATTGGTTGCCCTCAAATCTAAGGCTGATGCTCAGGAGGTCAGGCCGCTCAAAGTCCTGGAGCTGAAGCCCTTGTCGAAGCTCATCAAAAAATGCGCGAAAAGGATCAACAGGGATGATTAGATTGATGAGTGAACTGTTGTCGGATCGTACCGGGAAAATGCAAGGCCAACTATTTTCAGTAAACTCGCATTGAAGTACTCTAAGACAAGCAAGTACGCCAATTTCTCCAAGTGAAGCAGTCCCGCCTCCTGTGAGTTTTTTTAGAGTGGGAACACCACGGCGAGATATCTCTCGGAGAAGTCTACTAATGATTTCGTCATTCATGTCACTATCTTTTTTGAGATTTTTGATCGCTCCTTTCGCCGCCTGCCGAATAGTTGGCGACTCGTTTGCAATAAGGTAAAAACCGTTATTCTCTCCTGCGCGTCTAAATTAAGAAGGAAGGTCGTAATCCCACAGATAGGACTTCTCACTCACTGTAAAGAAACAGGCTGGATCTACATTAGAGGATGATACTGCACAGTATCGAGCGAGCCCTACAGCCTTCTCTAAAGTTGGTTTCTTGGGTTTAAAGACATAGCTATCAAATATGTCAGCGCATTTACTCTCGATCGATTGAATGATATTTGAAAGGTGCGAGCTACTAGATTTAGCAATATCTGGTAGTAATTCAAATGTTTCGGGTGACGACTCGTGCTTCCCAATACGGCTTTCGGCAATATACTTCCCGTCACTTGCAGGGAGTTGTCTACGAACCCTGACACGATTTAAACCAATTGCGTCTATGGGTGAAGACATGCCTTGCTTATCTAAGTCAGGGTCCTGTGTGCCTAGATGAGCAATAATTGCCAAGTCTGCCTGTAAAGCATCCTTGGGACGGCTGTACCATTCTATCGAAGAATCCAGCTCCTGAGTTAATGTCGATAATTCCGCATCTTCGGGTTGTAGGTCGGCTTGGCGATCGTCATAAATAACCAGTTTACGAGCTCCCTTCATTCTCCATGGATCTTGTTCGCCAAGCTCCTTGCGTCCCCACTTTGCGATCCCTTCATTACAGGAACTTGACCCACTGGTATCACTTGTCACTGAAATGCGAAGCGTGCTCTTTGCTGCCCATATAAAGGAGATCTCATCAATTGCGCGTTCCACCTGCGGAACACTAAACCCTGAGGCTAGCCCTTCAATCGTGATCCCAAGTTCCTTATCGAAGATTGATCTTCCGGCCTCGGATTCTAACAGACATAACTGGTCGCGTTCTCCGCTCCAAAGTACGCCCCAATAATCAGAACTACTGGCAACAGACAAAAACACCCGTGA